>JACQZO010000002.1 GCA_016207805.1 Candidatus Abawacabacteria bacterium
AGCTGGATTGAGAGTAACAGTAGCTGATGCAGACGATGGAGTTTACATAGCTTCATTCGAAGGATCATCAGTAACAGAAGGTGTTGAGATTGTAGGACGTGTGAACGCAATTTCTAGCCGAATTGAAGATAGCCTTACTGTTGCAGTAGACTAATTCATTAGGTTCGTAGTTGAGGACTAACCTCACAAAAAAGCCCTTTCCTGCTCCCGCTTATGCGGGGGATTGGAGGGGGCTTTTTTTGTAAGCATGAAATAACGCAGAAGACTGCAGATTTCGCATTATCTCTTGGTTGCCTCCATTCCAATCTTTTGTTAAGACTTTCAAGGTACGTTAACTTTAATAGTCATGAAAAAGTATATTGCTTTGTTTATTACAACTCTTCTTGTTGCTTTTCAATTATCTTGGCCTGTCCAAGCAGCCAGCTTTTCTGATCTAGCTACTATTCATCCCGACTTAAGCTCTGCTGTTATTGTTTTAGCAGGGGAGGGGATTATCCATGGTTATGGTGATGGAACATATCGACCGCAGGCAACAATATCTGAGCAAGAATGGGCTCGTTTAGTGTTACGTGCTAAAGGTTTGCCAGAATCAGTGAGCATATATTCACAATCGCCAATAACTCGTATTAATGCTCTCCGCTTGATGAGCAATTTGTGGCAAGTAAGCTTTAGCAATGCGACTAGTAATTTCTCTGATATTAGTACTGAAGATCAATCTATGGTGGCTTATTTTGAGCAACGTTTAGTAATCAAGGGCAGATCTGCTGGTTTATTTCTTCCTCAAGGAACCTTGACGCGTGCTGAGGCCGCTAAAATCCTGTTATTAGCTAGAAATATAATACTAGCACCTACAGCGGATTCCAGTGTCCGAATCAGTCAAAATGTGGTGGAGATTATCGATGTTTCTCCGATGAGCCTAGCGCCTTCTGGCACTGGTAGTCTCATCTTTACTATTCGTAATCATGGCGATCCCTTGAGTGGGTTGGTAAACAATAATGATTATCATGTGTCAGTACTTGAAGGCGGTGTCATTATTGCCAGCGTTTCCGAATTGGGTAATGGTTTGTATCAAGTGCTTTTTCGGGCACCTTCGTATGTTCCAGCAGGATCAATTAATATTCAGATTATTGCTATGGTTGGTAGCGTTTATCGCACAGATATCAAAGAGTTTTTACAGAAGAAAAATGCTGCTCGTGTCGATAGTGCTAGAATCTCTTTAGCCCAATTGATACCAAATAGCATTTCTTCTGGTGAAGAGGCGCAAATACTGATTACACCACAAGATGGTCGGGGACGTCCAGTAAGTGGGCTAGATATTGTGGCCGAAGTGACTAGGGGTTCCGGCGATATTGTGGATCCAGTAGTTGAGACCCCTTTAGGTAGTGGCGTATATGTGGGTAAATACCTTGCACGAGGTCAAAGTGGTAGCCAAATAGAAATTACGGTAAGAATC
Source organism: Candidatus Abawacabacteria bacterium (assembly GCA_016207805.1). Classification (NCBI taxonomy): domain Bacteria; phylum Candidatus Abawacaibacteriota; species Candidatus Abawacabacteria bacterium. Next base: position 1,454 of record JACQZO010000002.1, read on the forward strand.
AATAACCTTGCTTCACGTCCTCAAACGGTAATTACCGGAACAGTGAGATAGGCTTGATGGTCCATTGGTTATAAAACGTTGATCCTAATTGTAAAGTTTTTATTAAGCTTTTCTCTATCATTCGCTTCCTTTTAGCTTACAATAAATTTGTATTTTAATAATTATACCCTATGGTGCAACTGCGTCTTCCTACGCGTTTTGTCTCCTTAGCATTCATCGGTATGGTGGTGTTTGCGCCTCTGGCTCAAGCAGCATTTTCTGATGTTTCTGGAGGAGATTTCGCGCAATACATTAACGATCTTAGTAGCAAAGGTGTGATCGCGGGCAATGGAGCGTACTTTTATCCTAAGTTCAATCTCACTCGAGGTGAATTAGCAAAGGTACTAACCAAGGCTGCTAATCTCACAACGAATGCTGCTGGTGGTCAAAGATTCCCTGATGTTCCTGTTACTCACACATTTTTCGATTACATTAGCACTTTAGCTAATCGTGGTACGGTTCGTGGCTATGCAGATGGCACATTCCGTCCCAATGCGAATGTCTCTCGAGGAGAGTTCGCTAAAATGGTGATTGGTGCGTTTGGGTTTGATATTAATACTGCTAGTGGGCCACATTTCTCATTTGATGTCCCTGCAGACAGTGTTTTCTATCCTTACGTAGAGACACTCTACAATCGTAATATTGCTAGCGGTTATAACGGTACTATCCGTTTTGGTGTCAATGATCCAATTACTCGTGAACAAATGGCTAAAATTGTTAGCCTAGCAATGCAATCACAAGCTGGCACTTTAGCCGGTCGTGCTTCTGGTGGTGCTGTGATCAGCCGTGATATTCCTCTTACCTACAATGGAGGTTTACCCCGCATGAATATCAAGCCAGCCAGCGGTTCGTCTCGTCTTGAGCTAAATCCTGAACGCTTCCCTTATCTTGCACAGGGCTTTATGTATGAGCTTTGGGTAATTGATACGGCTGGCGCTCACTCTGCAGGAAAGTTCAATTTTCGTAATGGCTCTATTTCTGACGCTCGAGGTATTCCTATGAGTCGTAATTTTAATCTTCCTGTAGCATGGAGTGGTGTTACTTCTGTAGAAGTTAGTATTGAACCCAATAATGATACTGAAGCAACAGCAGCTCGTACCCGAATTGTACGTGGCAATGTTGTCGCTGGTGCTACCAGTTTTGATATAGATTTCCCTATTGGTCTTCCCGAATCCACTGCTAGAGCCTATGTAACAAAAGGTCCTGCCGGTCAGGACAATGTGCTAAATATCGAAATTTCACAATTGCCCGATCTCCGCCCTATTGGTTGGAGTTATGAAGCTTGGTATGTAATTGGAGGCCAAGCACAAACTGCTGGAGCTTTTGTTGGTAATGGCACACGTTCTTTCTTCAAGAGTACAGAGCTACCATCTGATTTGATGCAAGCTACTGAGGTGAAGGTTTCTTTAGAACCAAATCCTGATGATAGCGATGCGCCTTCAGGTATTATTCCTTGGAGTGGTAGAGCCAGTGGAGTTGTTACTACCACCACAAGTACAACAACACCCACTACTGCAGCTCAGGATACTGAATTATACAAGGGTTTGACTACAGATATGACGGCTCCAAGTATTCGCGCTCGTACTGTTATGGAAACTGCTACTGATGTAATCGTTCAAGCTTATGCGGCGTCTCCTATTCTTGCTGATGGTGAGGATCAATCAATTGTAGTGAAGGTTTCAGATCGTAATGGTAATCCTATTAGCGATTTAGACTTGCGTATGAGCAGAGTGGATGGACCAGCTGCGGACTTTAGTGATCCACAAGAAGTTGGTAACAATAGTGGAATATATATTGGTACTTATACTCCTGATGATGAGATCAACACTACTGATACAGCTACTATTCGTATTCAATCTGATAACAATGGCAGCACCAGTGATGATGATGAAGTGGAAATCCCTTCACTAGAACTTTCTTTTGATGTTTCTTCATCTGATCGCATCGGTTCACCACGTAGCATGGAAATCGACGTTACTAAGAAGAAATTAGTAGTTGATGAAAATGATAATGATACTAGTGATGCTGAAACAATTGTTTTGGTTACAGTTTTAGATAGCAATAATCGCACTGTCAGTGATGTCTTGAGTAGTGGTCTTAGTTTATCTACTGATGGTGATACCATCAGTGGCTCAGTGAAGAACAATCTTAAGTATTACCGCTTAGATGATAGTTTCTTCGACATTGACAATGAAGATGATGATATTACTGTTCGTCGCACATTCTTGGTACAATTGATTCCTGGTAGCTCAGATTCATTTGCGCCAATTGTCAGTAGTGAATATCGAGTCGAGGCTCAATTCATTGCTGAGGAAGAAGACGATTAGTTCTTTGTACTACAAAAAAGCGCTCTCTTAAATTTTTTAAGGGGGCGCTTTTTAAATATATTTCATATAATCCTTTTTGGGGGTTCTCATTTGTTGGTAGCTAATTGTCAATTGTTAATTAAGTAACTATGATGTATTTATCTTTAACAACTCTTTATGTCACTCCGCAAATGTATAGTAGCTAGCATTCTTCTTTTCGGTAGTGTCATTCCAGCCCATGCTATGGTTTATCCAGATGTAGATTATAGTCATCCCTACATCCGTGGCATTGTGGCAATGACTGATGCTAAGTTAGTAAAGGGATATGAAGATAATTTATTTCGTCCTGATCGTGGGCTGTCACGCATAGAGGCCCTAAAAATTGTTTTGAATAGCGCCAATATTCCTTATAACAATTATTCTAATACCCAGTATGTTGCACCGCCAGTAGATACCCATGGAAATGTCCTGCCCATGCCCACTTCTCCTGTGAGTGCTCACAAAGGTGTTAGCTTTCCTGATATTCCCGTTGATAGTTGGTATGCACCATACGTGAATGCTGGAGAAAATTTAGAAATAATTCATGGTTATCCAGATGGTCTATTCCGCCCCCAAACTTTTGTTACTCGTATAGAAGCATATAAGATGCTTTTTAGAGCATTTGATACCTTAAGCGATGCTCCAGTAGAAGGGGAAGATTGGTTCTTGCCTTATGTGCAATATGCAGCCAATCACAACCTTGCTAATTTCACCGAAGATCCCTTTACTAATTTAGATGCATTGGGGGATGTCATTCCTCGAGGTGAATTTACTGACTTAGCTTTTCGGCTAAAAAGCATTACTCCTGCAAGTAGTGGTTCCCGTTTCAATCCTAGTATGAGTTATCCTACGATTACAATTCCTACAAGTTCACAAATTAATAGTGATAAGTTCGGTCGTACATCAAATGATGCTAAAGAAGTCGATAGTGATAATCATTATCAAAAAGTAAAAAATAAGGATCTTTTCGTGTACACGGCAAGAAACTTTGAAGAGGCAAAAGCAGTGGCACGGGCAAAATTTAAAAAGGACATTACTATTGAGGGAATTGAATTGGCGCGTAAAAACTATGCTGCAATGGCTTATCCTTTTGATCGTACATTCTGGCATACGCCATTTGAAACAAGTGGCCTTACTTATGAACAATGGTATGCTCTCAAAGCTACTACTATGTTACAGGAAGGCTATATGAAAGATAAAAGTCTCTAAAAAAAAGAAAGCTGGATTCAGAACAAAATTCTGAATTCAGCTTTCTGCATTCTGAATTGCTACTGAATATGTTCAATAATGATCTGTGGCGACTTTTGATTATTCCAAATGTTCATATTTAGTCGTACCGCTAAATTCATTTCTGGTTTAAACTGTGCTTCCATGGTATTAAAAATAACTGCCTGGAACCCTTGCTGTACTCGCTGATCCATTAACTGTAATTTCCAATGTTTTCCAGAGCTTCCAAGGGGCATGACATTTTTTAGTATTGCCGATTCCATGAAAAATAACGGCTTGGTATTACCAATCCCGAAAGGCTCAAATTTCTCCAGTTGATTACAAGCTTCCAAGGTTATATCACTAGCATAAAGCTCAGTATCCAGCATTAAGGTGGGTGGGGGGAGTGGCAGATGCCGATCAAAAAGCGTTTCCATAGCTACAATAAAGCCTGCTAATTGTTCTTTGGTCACAGAAAATCCAGCTGCTTGAGCATGGCCGCCAAACTTAATAAAAAATGGTTTTAGTTCATAGAGAATAGGCATCAAGTCAATGCCAGGAATGCTACGCATTGAACCAATTGCCACATCTTCTCTAAGTTCTAAAATAAGTACCGGTCTTTGATACCGTTCTACCAATTTACTTGCTGCTAGTCCAATCACTCCAGGATGAAACAGATTACTCTGGGCAATAAGTACACTTTTACTTTTATCAGCAATACTCTGATCGGCTAGTAAAAAAGCCTTCTCAGCCTCATTTTTGCGTTCATTGTTTAACTTTTCTAAATGAGCTGCCAATTGTTCTGCTTCTTGCTCATTACTACTCATTAATAATTGGACACTTAAGTCTGCCCTTTCCATTCTACCTGCAGCGTTCAATCTAGGTCCCAATTTGAAACCTACTACATCAGCATTGCAATTAGCATCCTGATGACCAGCGAATACCAAAAGCTTCTTTATGCCAGGCCTTCTTTGTTTACTCAATACTTGCAAGCCAAAATGTACTATATGCCGATTTTCACCCACTAGTAGGCCCATATCCGCAATAGTTCCCAAAGTAGCTAAATCCAGTGACCATTTACAATAATTTTCAGCTTCAGCTTCCGGCAGCAATTTTTTTGCTAAAGCGCAGGTTAACTTATAGGCAACCCCGCTACCGGTAAGTTCTTTATCCGGGTAAGTTTCTTCAGCTATTTTAGGGTGCAAAATAGCATAAGCTGGAGGGATCTTTTCTGGGATAGTGTGGTGGTCGGTGATAATCACATCAATGCCTAAAGACTGGGCCAGAGCTACTTCTTGCTGACAGCTGATACCATTATCCACTGTTATGATCACCTTGATATGCGCTTTATGCGCTTCAATAATTGTTTTCGTATGTAGACCATAGCCATCTTCTACTCGATGTGGCAATTTAAATTGAGCGGGAAAACGAATATAGCGAAAAAAATCCAATAGCAAACTAGTGCCCGAAATCCCATCCAAGTCATAATCACCAGCAATTAAAACACCTTCATTGCCTTTGATTGCCTGCACAATACGATCCACTGCTTTTCCCATATGCCGGAAAAGAAATGGATCGTAGATACCTTGACTGTAATTAAGAGAAAAAAAACTGCTATCTTGTATATTTCTGCTGCTGAGCAGGACCTGATCGAGGGCTTGATATGGAGTCCGTTTTTGACGAATTTCCCAGTGTTGAAATAAAGCGGGGGTATTCACGAATTAACGTTTCTGTTTAATCATAGGCTTTTTCGCCATTGCTGCATTGTACCAAAGCACCAATAATGGTGCTGCTACTGCAATTGAAGAATAAGTACCCATGGCAATACCAAAAAGCAGAGCTAAGACAAAATTCTGAATCGCACTTGAAGCAAGGATATAGAGAGCTGCCAATGTAATCAAAACAGTAAATGAGGTATTGAGTGAACGAGCAAATGTCTGATTAAGGCTCGCATCCACAATGTTCTCGATAGACTCTTTGCCACTAGATTTGGCCACATTTTCCCGAATGCGATCGAACACAACGATAGTGTCATGCATAGAGAAACCCATCACAGTAAGTATTGCCGTAATAAAAAGGGTATCAATTTCTAATCCTAATAGTGAAAACAATCCCAAAGTAAGTATTACATCATGAAGCAGAACTATTACTGCAACTATACCAAAGCGCCAAGGACTCAATGTTTTCGGCACTTTGCGGAAAGCATAAGCCACGAAGAGAATCATGAAAATGATTGCTAGACCAACAGACTTATAAGCATTCTCGCGTAATGTTGCTCCAATAGTTGGCCCAATAGTTTCAAAGCGCAATTGTTCTACATCAGTATTGCCATTAATTGCTTTGAAGGCCTCCATGATTTTGGTTCTAGTTTCACTACCAATATGCTTCATGCGAATAATAAAAGTATTGTTTTCAGCTGGCTGAACAACACTGTTGGATAGATCTGGATTACTTTCCGCTTCTTGCAATGGTGCGTTTTCTAGTGCTGGATTTTCCTGAGCACTCTCACCTTTTTGTTGTGCATAAGCGACGGGAATGAATGCAGCTGGCTTCTCAACATAGGTCGATTCTAAGGCTTGCTGTACTTGCTCTGTAGTAACACTTTCTTTGAAGCGAACTTCCATCAAAGTGCCACCAGTAAGGTCTATGCCTTGCACAAGGCCACGGGTAAATAATGAGATCAAAGTAATTAGTACCAATACTCCAGTGATGCCAAAGAACAAGTTGCTTTTAGCTACAAATGGAAATTGGGCAACCCTATCGCTAAAGCCACATTTCCACAAATTAGGTTGCTTGAACCAACGTAAAGCAACTTCTAAAAAGCTGCGAGTAATAGTAATGGCAGTGAACATGCTAACTAAAATACCAATAGCCAGTGTAATGGCAAAACCTTTAATCACTGCAGTACCGAAAAAGGCGAGAATAGCACAGGTGATCAAACTTGAAAGATTGGAATCACGGATTGATGACCATGCCCTAGCAAAACCTGCTTTTAGTGCACCATCCAATGTTTTCCCACTCAAAAGCTCTTCTTTTAATCTTTCAAAGATCAAAATATTAGCATCGACTGCCATACCTATAGAAAGAACAAAGCCGGCTATACCAGCTAACGTTAATGTAATGGGACCAATAAAAGGTAACCCCAATTGGAAAATAGCAGCAGAGATAATGCCATAAATACCCAAGGCAAGGATAGCAATCAAACCTGGCAAGCGATAATAAATAATCATGAAAAGTGCCAGTAGCAATAAACCTAAGGCACCTCCTTGTAATGCTTTATGTAAAGCGTCTTGTCCGAGGGTAGCACCCACAGTATTTTGGCCAATCAAAACAATTGGTGCCGGTAATGCACCAGTATTAAGGTCACTGGCTAGTTGACTTGCCTGACCGGCACTAAATGTTCCTTGAATAATAGCTTGGCCGTCTGTAATGGCACTGTTTACCTTAGGTTGAGAGATGAGCACATCATCTAAAAATATAGCTACAGGCTTACCAAGGTTGCGTTTAGTAATATCACCGAAAAGCTTTTTCCCTTCTTCATTAAATTGCAAAGCTACCGCAAAACCACGGCCACTTGGATCAGGCTGTGCACTTGCATGGGTAAATTGTTTACCAGTAAGACCGGTACTCACCCAACCATCGAGTGGTTTTGGTGGCATTTTCTTCAAAAAGATTTCTTGACGCTTAATCTTAAGGATTTCTTCCATTTTCTTCTCAGGAGCCACTTTATCAGTCACTTGAATAATGTGATAACCAAATTCAGTTTCTACCGGGCCAATAATATCCCCTTTATTAGCGCCAAAGGCAGCATCTTCAAATGCTTTCACCATTTGTCCTCTAGCAAAAGATCCTAATGAGCCCCCCTTATCTTTATTGCTAGTATCATTAGAATATTCTTTAGCCTGAACACCAAAGTTGTCCTTATTTACTCTTCCTTTAATTTCATCTGCTAATTGTTTTGCCTCTTCCTTAGAACGACTTACCGCACTATCAGCTCGTGTGGCGCCCTTATAGGCAACTAAAATATGATTGGCAGTGATCTTTTCATCGCTACTAATTTCTTTTGGCTCCTTCTTAGTTTCCAGCACTTTCATGATATAAATGCCATTCTCAGCCTCAACCATAGCTACTTGATCTACTTTGAGCTGGCTTAACTGTGGCCAAACTGCCGGATCTACATATTCTTCTGTTTCAAAGTCGATAATACCATCTTGAGCAATATTTCTCCCTTCCGACTTTTCCCGAACCAATTTGCCAAAATCAGTGCCAGATTTTTGTGCTTCTTTCAAAATATCATTACCTTTCTTGGTTTGCCCGGCATTAAATTGATCATTTGCTTTTTTCTCTTCCGTTGTCCAATCTTCTCTTTGTTCTTTAAACTCCAGCTGAACTGTCTTACCAACACGTTTAATTGCTTCATTAATATCTTTTACACCAGGTAGCTCTACAATGATGTAATGATCCGCTCCTAGTTGAGAACTTTGAACTACAGCTTCAGCTATGCCTAAGTTGTTGATACGTCTTTCGATGACATTTTTGATACCTTCTACTACAGAACCTCTATCTAATGCTGGCACACTACTAGTATCTACACGGTAACGCAATTGCGTACCACCTTGTAGATCTAACCCTAAGTGAAAGTTTACGCTATTTGCCCAGCCAGCAATTCCCGTGTTGGAATCACCTAATACTTGCTTTTTATATGACCCTGGCAAATCCAGGAAACCTAAAACCAAGGCTAGCACAATAATGATAGTATTTCGTACCCACAGACGCTTAAACATAGAGGTTATAGTAAATAAGACCTGGGCGAATATAACACAGACTTTTATTAGAATCTATGGTTTTATTTAAGTTGTAAGCCCTCAAAATGTCAAAGAGAATTATTTCATTTTTTTCTTGCTACGCTGGCAGCACTTAACTTTTTTTATGCGTAGCCTCAATAAGGCAATGTTAATGGGCAACTTGGCAGCAGATCCTACCGACACCCCTCTTGCTAAAGGTGGTGCTATGATATCCTTCCCTCTGGCTACCAACCGTGAATATGAACACAATGGAGAGAAGAAAAAAGTCACCGACTTCCATCGCATTATTATTTGGGGCAAACTAGGGGAAGTAGCAAAAAAGTATTTAGCGAAGGGCTCTGCTGTGTATATCGAGGGTAGAATAGTCAACCGAGCCTTTGATGACAAAGCTGGGGAAAAAAGATTTATCACCGAAATAATTGCCGATGACCTCAACATTATCACCTGGAAAAAGGGCTCTTCTCCCGAACTTGGTACTTTGCAATAATCTTCTTCCTCACAGGCAAACTTCTTAACTTTGGTTTCATGGCGCAAAATATCTCAATCAGTAAAGTAACAAAAGCTGCTCATGCTATGCAAAATGTGCTACTTATTTTGCAAGCTCACACCGAAATGCTTTTCGAACAAGCGAAAAGGGATGATGCTACCAAGCTAATTGTGAAAGAGGCGCAAGCTATTTACTTCAATACTCGACGACTCAGTCGTTTACTTGATTCATTAATGCTCTATGAGAATGCTACTGGAGAACTCTTGCGCAAAGAGAGTGTTGATTTAAGTGCTTTATTACTCTCTCTAGTGCAAGAGTATCGAGTAGCATTTCCTTCGGTCCTTTTTGTTATTACTATTCCAGCAGCACTGTTTGTGGCAGTAGACAAAGAAAAGTTGCTTGTGGCACTAAGAAACGTTCTGGATAATGCTATTAAGTATGGTTTGGGCAAAGGTGGCAACAAAAACAAAATAGTGTTGATTGTTAGCTCTGAACCAAATGCTTGTATCATCTCAATAGCTGATCAGGGACAGGGTATTGATGCTCAAGATTTACCCAAAGTTTTTCTACCATTCTATCGGGGACGCTCGGGTATGAATAATCAAGGTTCTGGCCTTGGCTTAGCTATTTGCCAGGAAATTATCCGCTTGCATGGCGGAAAAGTGATTTTAGTTAGCAAGAAAAATAAAGGGGTGGAAGTTCTCATCACTATACCCCTGTAAAAGTTGGTTCATTTGTGGTACAATTTCACGATACTCTTTATCCCCCCACATGTTATTGCTACGGAAAATAGCACTTATCGCTTTAGTTGCGCTGTTATTGGGAGACAACTTTTCTAGCTTCCTGATAACTGACAATTTGTTGAGAACAATTATTCAACCTTCTTATGCTGCTAGCGAATTATTGCCATTCAATGACCAGGTTTTGACTATTCCAGCCCAAGAAGAAAATGCAACGTACATTTCTAACTGGTTTTCTGTACAGGCTTTCTATGGCTTGCAATTAACTTGGCAGGCGACAAGCGCCCAATCTGTAATATTCTCATATCGCACTCAACTTAATGCTCAATGGGAGCCTTTTGTTCAAGATGTTGATAGTGTTGATGGTATTGCTTTACCAGTATTTACCAAGATGAGTGAACAAATACAGATTAAGGCTGATTTGAGGAAAGATGCCAATCAAGTACCAGCAATTTCATCAGTGCGATTATCTTTAGTAGATCCTGGTAAAAGTGCTCTAGCTATTTCCTCAGCACAAGCTGATGAGGCTGTTATCACTAGAACTACGTGGGGAGCAGATGAATCATTACGTTTGCGTACGACAAGAGATCGGATTCGAACAGAGCAGGCAAAAAAGAAACCGGTTGAGTTAGCAAAACCTGATCCTATTCCCGCCACCCCCAAAAGTGACGAACCAAAGAAACCCACTGAAGAAAGTGAGTATGGTCCGAACTGTTCAAAATTGGAAGCAAAATATCCCCAAGAACTGAAAGTAGTAAGTGTTAGTCGTAATAATCCAGCTGGCGAAGAATATACTTGGCCGGTGGCATATGCAGCAAAGTTAAGAAAACTTGTGGTTCATCATACTGACATGGACATCAAAGATTACGATCAGAATGGAGTAATAGATAATGATGATTATAAGGCTGCAGTCCGAGCTATTTACTATTTTCACACTATTTCTCGAGATTGGGGTGATATCGGCTACAATTATCTCATTGATCCAGCTGGTCATATTTATGAAGGTCGAGCGGGAGGAGATATGGCAATTGCAGCTCATACTCTTTGTAAAAATAATGGAGCCTTAGGCATTGCTTTGCTTGGTCGCTTCCAAGACAGTTATCCTAGTGAAGCTGCTTTGGTCAGTCTGCAAAGTCTTCTCAAGGCTAAATCAAAAGAATATGGCATTGATCCTCAAGGCCAGAGCATGTTCTATGGCAGCTTGCTGCCCAACATTATTGGCCATCGTGATGCCCGAGCCACCAGCTGTCCTGGAGAAAGATTATATGGTTTATTACCCTCATTGCGAGATGGTAATTTAACTGATACTACAAAAATTACTTTTCCTACAACCACAGTCAGTGAATCTCGTACCTATTCTCCGCCCCAACCACTACCCACTATTCAGGAAACAAAGAAGGTCTACAAAGCATCCCCGCTGCTAATGTCTCAAGTGGCGCCTGCTGTTCCTGGTGAAATCTTGACTCTCAATATCCATTTCCGCAATGAGGGCAACACCGTGTGGAATAGCGATACTATGGTAAGACCAACATTTTTACCTACCGGTCTAACATTAATCAAACAAGCGAAACAAAATGAGGATTTAGTATCTCCCGATGGCACTGCGACCTTTTTACCTCAATTCATGGTCGATCAATCTTTAGCTAAAAGTAAAGCGACGGTTGAGCTTTATGTGGTTCCTAACGGTATGGTCGATCTGTCTTCCTACAAAACAAAAGTTGATATTGTGATTGGAGCTGTTCCCGTCAATCAAGATATTTCTTTGAATGGTGTATCTGCTCCTGATCAGGTGAAGGCTGCATTGAAGAAAAACTTGGTAGCAGCTCAGGTAAAAAGATCGACCGATAGTTTTTCCCGTTTTATCATTCAAGATATAGGGGGTGAACCTGTAACTGAGACAACGCCCAATGTCGTCCCCAGCAAGATCAGGGTAAAGCTTTCTGTTCCCGATGCAGCGGTAATTGCTCAGGCAAATAACAGTTATCAATTGATTATCGATGAATCAATGAAACATGCAGGTGTTTCATCAGAAGAAATAACAATTTCCGCTGAACTCCAGGGTCTAATGGCTAAAGTTGGTACCAATGTATATCACGGAAAGGTGGTTCGACTGGTACCATTAGGCGACAATCCTATAGTCACCCTAGTGAATTTTAAACATAGCCCAGAATGGAATCTTAATCTTAATGATAATCAATATCGGGGCATAATGGAGTGGCGCATTATTAGTGGCAAATTAACCACTATCAATGAATTGCCATTGGAAGAATATTTGCAAGGTTTGGCTGAGGTTTCTAATAGTGCTCCCATGGAAAAGCAAAAAGTAATGGCTATCATTGCCAGATCATATGCATCTTTCTACCTAATCAAGGATAAAAAGTTTCCCGGATTACCTTATGACTTAGATGATAATCCTAATGTTTCCCAAAAGTACTTGGGTTATGGTTATGAAAAACGTTCACCAGCTTTTGTGGAAGCGGTACATGTGACCAAGGGCCAAGTACTCAAATATCAGGGAGAAGTGGTCAAGACACCTTATTTCAGTAAAAGTGATGGTCGTACCCGCAGTGCTGAAGAAGTCTGGGGCTGGACGCATACGCCCTATTTATCATCTGTGCCAGATCCATTGTGTCAGAACCCTGAAGGTAAATTGTCGGGTCATGGAGTAGGTCTGTCTGGTTGTGGCGCTGAAGAAGCTGCTAAAAGAGGCTATACTGCTGCCCAAATATTGCAATATTATTATCCTGGGACTGAAATGGGAGAGATTTAATAATTACGGATTACGGATTACAAATTACGCATGAAGGAAGGGGATGGATAAAAAGAACTCTGTGAGTTTACTCACAGAGTTCTTTTTTATTACTAAACTGCTAAACTTGCTCCAGTTGTTTCGGGCACTTCGACGCTAATAGGTGCGTTCGGATCTTCTTTGTAAAGAGTGAATGATACTACATGATCGTTGCTATCCAGACGCATTACAATTACTCCTTGAGTAGATCTACCAATAGTAGGAATGCTCTTAACAGGCAGGCGAATAATTTGTCCTTGAGTGGAGGTAACCATAATATCAGCAGCATTTTCTTCGGGCATGTAGAGGAATCTGCCACCCACTATTACTCCAGTTTTGGTTGTTACTTTAGCGATTCGGACACCACTACCGCCACGCTTTTGAGCGGAAAACTCTTTTTTCTTGGTCATTTTTCCATAACCATTTTTCATCAATACTAAGATTGAGCCTTCTGTTTCAGGAACTTTAAGCAGCTGAACAACTTTATCATTACCTTTAAGCTTGATACCCCGAACACCCTGGCTTGCTCTTCCCATTGGACGAGCATCGGATTCATTGAACATAACACTTTGTCCTTGAGCGGTAATCAACATTAAGTGATCTTTTCCAGTGGTTGGTTCTACCCATGACAGCTGTTCATTTTCTTTCAGTTTAATAGCAATGAGGCCAGATGCCCGCACATTAGTAAAATCTGAAATCGCAGTTTTCTTAATAGTGCCACCAGTGGTAGCCATAAAGTAATACTTAGCTTCCGTTTCTTTTTCCACAGGCAACATTGAAGTAATTCTTTCTTCCGGTCGTAATTGCAACAAATTTACTATGGCCTGGCCTTTGGCAATACGAGATGCCTGAGGTATTTCCCATGTTTTCAATCTAAATACTCGGCCTATGGAAGTGAAGAAAAAGATTTCGGTATGGGTTGTAGTAGTGAGAATATGCTCTACACTATCTTCTTCTTTGGTAGTAATACCAGATACGCCTTTGCCACCACGATGTTGTGAACGGTAAGTAGATGGTGGTAAACGTTTGATATAGTTGCTCTTTGTCAGCATCACTACCATTGCCTCATCGGGAATTAAATCTTCTTCAGAGAAATCTTTCAGTGAACGCTTCATGAGCTTGGTTCTGCGGGCATCACCATACTTTTCTTTAATCTCTAATAATTCTTGTCTGACGATGGCAGTAATTTTCTCTTGGCTAGCGAGAATGCCTTCTAGCTCAGCAATTAATGCCAGCTTCTTTTGATATTCATCCTGAATCTTTTGTCTTTCCAGCCCTGCTAGTTGTTGGAGACGCATTTCCAAAATTGCTTGAGTTTGTCTTTCACTCAAAGCAAAGCGTTGTTGTAAGGTTAGGCTGGCCTCTTCTTTGGTTGGTGCATTTCTAATAGTGCTAATCACTTCATCGATATGATCGAGAGCTTTATTTAATCCTTCCAAAATATGAGCCCGATCTTTCGCTATCTTAAGTTCATATTGGGTGCGACGAGTAACAATAATACGTCTATGTCCTATGAAAGTTTCTAATAACCCTTTTAAGGTCATAAGTCTTGGTTTGCAGCCGTCAACCAAGGCGATCATATTAATATGAAAGTCTGTTTGTAGGGTTGTGTACTCAAACAATTGATTCAATATCTTTTTAGGATAGGCATCTTTCTTGAGTTCGATCACCACCCGAATATCTTCAGTAGACTCATCACGCAGATCAGAAATGCCCACAATTTTCTTGTCATTAACCAATTCAGCAATGCGTTCAATTAATAGTGCCTTATTAACCTGGTAAGGAATCTCGGTAATAATAATATCAAAGCGTCCGGTCTTTTTTTCTTCAATTTCCGCTACCCCACGAATAGTAAATTTACCACGCCCAGTCATGTAAGCTTCCTTGAGTGATTCGCCACCATAAATTACGCCGGCAGTAGGAAAATCTGGACCGGGTACTTTTTCCATCACTTCCTCAATAGTACATTCAGGTTTGTCGAGTACCAAAAGCAAGCCATCAATTACTTCATTTAAGTTATGAGGAGGGATTTTGGTTGCTAAGCCCACAGCAATACCTTCACTGCCATTAAGCAACAAGTTGGGAATACGGGTGGGGAGTACCATTGGCTCTTCTTCGGTGGCATCGTAATTAGGTCGAAAGTCTACTGTCTCTTTCTCAATATCACTGCCCATTTGCTGAGCAAAATCAGTCATGCGAGCCTCAGTATAACGTTGGGCTGCAGCAGAATCGCCATCGATAGAACCGAAATTTCCTTGGCCATCTACTAGTGTATAACGCATGGAAAAAGGCTGTGCCATTCTTACCACGGTGCCATAAATGGACATATCTCCATGAGGGTGAAATTTTGCCATCACTTCTCCCACAATTTTAGCTGATTTACGATATTTGGAGTTGGGACCAAGTCCCATTTCATGCATCGCATAGACAATTCTTCTTTGCACGGGTTTGAGACCATCGCGGGCGTCGGGTAAGGCGCGGGCGATAATGACTGACATTGCGTACTGTAAGTAGCTATCCTGCATTTCTGTCGAAATCTCACGATTTTCCACCTTCCCATTGTCCATGGGGGTCAGAAGATTCTCTTCATTAGACATAATTTGAACACTAAAAATTAGGGACTTTTAACGGCCAAAGAATAGCATAATAAGAGGACAAAGAGCAAAGTGAATAGAATGGATGGTAATACAAAATTCAAAGAACAAATTAAGTATAATAGTTCTGTCTAATTGGCTAAGGTTTTCGGCTATCAGTTATAGATAGAGTTGTTGATTTAACTTCAGTCTTTATCAGTGCTATACTGCCGGTGAAAGTTTGACAAACAAAAAATAAATGTTATCATAAAATCTTTTTCAAATTTATCAATAAGACTATGTCAGCACCAACTATCACCACGCAACCTCAACAAATAAGTGCTCCTATTGCCTTAAGACCAGGCGTAGTCGTTCCTTTCCGAGGGAAAGCTTTGGCTATATTGTTGGGACTCACTTCAGTAGTACACGGTTGTGGAGATGTGGTGGCAGATGAAAGAATTCAAGCTTTGAGAAATAGGCTCGATGCTGCAGCTCAGGACGGCCCTCGCCCTACAGACACTAATAATTCTGAGCAGCCCGTTCAGCCAGACGTTGGGCCAGTAGCGGATGCTTCAGATGGGGCAGCAGATGTAGTAGTTACACCAGATGTAACTGGGAATGATGTCAGCGACGTCAATGATGTCCCAGTAGCGGTTGATGCTAGCGATGTTCCTGTAATAATCGATGCTGACACACCGACACCCCCAAGAGATATTCCTGGAGATAATCCTGTAGATGCTGGTGTGGATACAGGCAATGATGCTGGTACCGATACAGGTGTAGACACTGGTACCGACGGTCCTCGTGATGTTACTGATGTTGGTATGCCACCAATAGACGTTGTTAGTACCACTTGTAGATTGGGCACTGTAGAAATAAATAGTGGCAGACCAGTGAATTTGGCTGTGACAGATATCAGAAATGTGCCAGTAAGAATTCCAGTAACTAATTGTGCAGCATTATCAGGAAGAGCTTTGCGTATTGGTATGACAGATGGTCTCACCAGTGACAATAGTCAAACAGTTACTGTTGGTACACTAGGTTCTGGTGAATCACGCATCGATGGCCGTCTTAATATGATGGCATTTAATACTGCAAATGGTACGAGAGTTAATGTTACGACAGAAATGGTTGATGGTGTTCAGGGTGTTGGAATGACAACTGTAGACAGAGTGGCCCCAATGGGAAGAATTGTGAGAATTGGTGGTACTGGAGCTGGCACAAGTTTCTCAACTGAAGTTCAAATAATTCCTCCATCTCCAGATAATTTAAGTTTAATTTTCTTTACAAATGCTTCGGGTAGCACAGTTCTTTTGTCAAGAGGTAATATGGCTCAGACCTGTACTCTTGGGGGAGCGCCATGTCCTGATACAGTAAGTACAGATGGTGGTGTGTCTCGGGCTCAGTCTTGTGCTGTGGATCACTCTTCAGGTGCTTTCCCAATGGTGCCAAGATTTGGATGTGACTTTAGTTCACGAGTATTTACATACACCCCAGATGCAACAAGAGGAACAATGTTTATCAACCTAACACGTGGAGAAACAGATGAATTGAGAGGGGTTATGAGAACAATGGCAATCTCTAGCTGCTATGTTAGGGTGTATTTTTCAGATGCTACTGGAAATTCCTCGTTTGCTCAATTTGGACCGGTTGAAATGACCCTATAAAATTTTGCACTTTAATTGCGAGCCTTTGAAGCCTCCCTTCATAGCATTAGAAATAATGTCTAGTTTATTGTATAATGATGGGAGTGAAACAAAAACAAATGAAAAAATTTATTTTGGCAGTTATCTTTATAACTCTTTTGTCTGCCCTTTCGATAGATTTTCAACAACCTCTTTCTACCCAAGCTGCAGCACAGGTATATTTAGTTGATTTAGCCGATGATGGATCAACTGGTACCAGTCCTGTTTGTGATGCAACGGATAATGATAACTGTAACTTTAGACAAGCTGTTCAAGATGCAATACTTAGCGATGAAGATGTTATCATTTCTTTTGCGTCAGATATTTCAGAGATTGAGTTGGGTGATGTTAGTGGGGACTCTTCAGTAGACAGCCTATCGAATTTTATCAATACTGACCATTCAATCACTATTGATGGTGGAAGTAATAAAGTCGCTATTAGTCCTGTAAGTGGAACCTATACGCACTTTTTACAAATTGGTTCGACAGGTACCAACTCTACTAACAATATTATTAAAAATCTTACCATTACTGGCTTTCCCAATGGTATTATTATCTATGGAGACAATAATCGTGTAGATGATACCACTTTGCATGGCAATGCTTTGGGTGATACTTGTGATAATACTGGGCAAGTGGGTATTAGTGTCCGTGGTAGAGCTGGTGACACGGTGAATTCGGGAACAATCATTAGTAACAATGATATTGGCTGTTTTAGAAAGGGAATCACTGGTCGAGTGGTTAGTTCTTTATTGATTACGAATAATGATATAGAGGGAAACACTTCTTTGGATGACGAGATCTCGCCGTCGATAGATGATAATGAATGTTACACCGCTGGTATTCAGCTATTATCTGGTGAAGATGATGTTCGAATCATCGGCAACGATATTAAAGACAATGGTTCCCTACTTGCTGATCAAACTGGAGATTGTGTTTCAGTGGCGCCTTTTTTGAGTGCGGGAATAGTTATTGGTGTTGAAGGTGAAGAAACGTCTATAAATAAGGTAATAGTGGAAAACAATCTTATCTCTGGAAATATTGGTACTGGTATTGCTTTGATCGCCAGCTCCCAAAATCAAATTCTCGAAAATACAATTGAGTCTAATGGTGACAATGGAGATGATTTGTCAGATCCTACAGATGACATTGGTAATGGTATTGCCCTTTTATGTGCCACAGAAACTATCGCGGGTGCTAGTGACAATCTCATTTATCAGAATACTATCAATAATAATGCCGATAATGGCATATTTATTGCTCAAGATTGTACTGAAGATGATGAAGGTAATCACTTCAATATTCTTCTGGAAAATAGCATTTTTGAAAATGGTAGCACTGCAACTGGAGCATTATTGGAGAATGATGGTATTGGAATAGACTTACAAAGTAATGACGATCTTCAGGCTGGATCTTATAGCAATCAAAACACTAACATTTCTACCAATGATACAGATGATAGTGATGAGGGGGGGAATGCTGTTGTCAATGCTCCGGTGATCACTAGTGCTACATTTGATGAGCCTACTGGTATATGGACCATCTCAGGCACGGCAGATAATGCCGGATCTGGTGCAATAATAGAACTCTATGGCATAGCATGTGTTGATGTATTGGTAGAGTCAACTTGTGATATTGATGATACCGATGCTACAGGTTATGGTTTCGGTTCAGGAGAAAACTATCTGGGTCGCACTATTGTGGCTGATGAAGAGGGGCCTTTTAGTTGGACAATGGATATTCCATTATCTGCAGGTTTCCCAGGCGGTTTACTCACTGCCACTACTACTTCATTAGATGATGATATTGATTGTGCTGGAATATTTCCTTTGGTAATTGCTGATTTGATTGCCGAAACAGGTGCTGGCGTATCGCCATGTCATACTTCCGAATTCAGTGCCAATTTCTTAGCGCAAAACTTAAACACTGTTGCTATATTCAATAAGTTTGCGGCCCTAGCCTCTGTGGCCCAAGGAGGAACGCAAACCTTTTTGTTCTCTTTCAATAATGCTGGTACTGAAGCAATATCTTTACTGACTTTGACTGATGTTTTGCCTGATGGCCTTACTTATGTACCTGATAGCTGTCGTTGGCAACTAAACTTTACTCCCTCAACTGAAGGTGACAGCAACTGTTCTTTTGTCTCAGATGATATCGATTTGGAAGATTTCACGACCTTGCTGCCTATAGAATCGATCTACGTTGTTTTCGACGCTGCTGTTGATTCTGATGCAACTATTGGTGCTCGTACCAATACAGGATCGGTGCTCTTTGGTGAAGATGCTATTGAGGCTGAGTCTACTGCAGATTTTACTATCACAGCTACTGCTGCTGAGGAATGTTCCACACCAGATGTAACTCCCAATGCCACCTTCACCATAGATGAAGACGAGCATGATGAGACTTTGACTACCACTCCACATACTGCTGAGTTCGCTAATACAACTCCTACTACAGGCAATGATCCGATCACCTATCGCTGGTTACTCGATGGTGAGGAAATCGCTAATGGTACTGATGTGGCTGATGCGACTCAATCAATTGCATTGACTGCTGGTACTCATACAGTAACGCATATCGTTAGTGATTGTGATGGGGATATTGTAATTGATAGCGTCTATATTACCGTTACGGCTAGCACCACTACCACTACTGCAGTGACATTAAGTAAAACTATATCTCCCGCGAGTAACTTGCGCAATGGAGATCTTGTCACCGTCGACTTAGGGGTTTCTAACCTTGTTACTAGCAATACTATTACTGCACTTACACTACATGATACATTCACGGGACTAAGTCCTGTTGTGCCAGTGTGTACCTTTGCTATTGATGCTTTACCGATTGCTACCTCAAGTAGTTGTTCAGTGACAGCTGGCGGTAATATTTTGTTAACACTGCCCTCGGGAGGATTACAGGCTGGGCATAAGCTTCATATTCGCTATCTTACTACGGTAGTAGGTAGCCCTGGAAACTATACTAATTCATTAAGTCTGGTGAGCTCTACTCCTACCGTAGCTTCTGCTCCAGCTCAGGTATCTGCTCAGCATGCTGTTATTGCTACTACGCAAGCTTGCTCTGGGAACACTACCGTGGATGCTGAACTTACCTTAAACACTCAATTAACCACCGAGCTTTCTTATGAAGCTAGTGCTAGTGGCATCTTCACCTTTGCTAATAGTAGTACTACTGGTGACGGTACAATTGTGTACCGTTGGTTCCTCAATAACCAATTGCAACCAGAAAGTGGCAACTCACTAGTTCGTACTCTTGCCACTCAAACCACAGTGACATTACTCAAGCAGGATTGTAATGGTAGTGTGGATAGTGATACTGTCACACTCACCTTCCCAGGTTCTACCCCAACTGCTACCGAAGGTGGACCATTCAGCGTAGTAAAAACTACTACCGATGGTAAGGATATGTATTCACTAGCCGCGGAGCAAATAAGCTATCAAGTACAAATTACTAATCTTGATTCTGCTGCCCATGTTTATAACTTTAGAGATACAATTCCTGCCGGTTTTCTAGCTACTGCTCAAATCACAGACTTAGCTGGAGGTACCAATGCCACCACCGGTAGAGAAATTACTATTAATAATATTACTTTAGCCTCAGGCGAAGTGAAAACAGTTCGTTATCTATTATCCCTAGAAGACAAATCGGATTTTCCCTTAGATAGCTTTAGCTTGGATGCTGACGCTGAAGAAGATGATAATGACTTTTATATTACTGCGGTTGAAGAATCCGACATTTCTACTGAAGGTAATGATCACGATGATGAGGAAGATATTACTGAAGCTCCAGATGGCAAGTTCGTTTCCCTGGGTGATGATGGCAGCATTGTCGTAGATACTGGTGAGGACAAAGTAATCGTCAATGGCTCTGGAGTAGATTTCGCCCTATTCCAAATTAATAATCATATTGATGATGCTGATAGTGAAAGTGAAGCTTATAAAGTCTCTGTGTCACAAGACGGCGATACTTTCGTTCGTATTAGTGGTGATGGTGCTTATGATTTAGGCAAAACACAATTAGCTTGGGCTCGCTATGTAAAAATTGAAGATAAAAGTAGCGAGGTACAGCCTAAGGCTCCAGGTGTCGATTTGGACGCTGTATGTATTTTGAATATTGGTGTGCCAGTGGAAAATAATGCTCGAGTCACTTCAGGTTCTGTGAATCATAATTCCCAAAGTTTAGTTTACCTTGATGTTACTTCAGCCTTTGATAATCGATTGAAAAAGAGTGATTGTGAAGAGGAAGAAACAATAACAAAAGTAGCCCGCACTCTTGAATTGGTGCCACCTTCATTGCCAGCTCCATCAGCACCTATTGTTCCCACTCCTGTACCACAAACTGAATTGCCAAAGACAGGATCGGAAAGTTTATTAATTGGTGCCATATTGAGTATATCTGCTCTATTAGCACGACGATTGCAAAAACAGAAAAAATAGTTATTGTATAGTTCCTCAATTAGGGGCCTTTTATCTAGAGGATTCTTGACGCTAGCTTCTTAGCACTCTATAATTCCGAGTGCTAAGGGGTTTTAACCTCGAAAGTAGCCTTAACTTTAATATTTTTCTATGGCTCAAAAAGTCAAGATCATTCCTTTAGGGAATCGTGTTGTAGTGCGTCCTCTTGGGCGTGAAGAGGTAACAATGTCAGGTATTGTATTGCCTGATACGGCGAGCAAGGAGCGTCCTCAGCAAGGAGAGATTGTTGCTGTAGGTGAGGGGAAACGTAATGAGAAGGGAGACTTGATTGCTTTGACTGTTAAGGTTGGGCAAAAAGTGCTTTTTACCAAATATGGTCCTGATGAAATTGAAATTGAGGGTGAAGAATACTTAGTATTGAAAGAAGATGACATTTTAGCTGTTTTAGAGTAATTATTTAATCTTTAACCTTAAACTTTTTATGGCAAAGCAAATTTTATTTGATACAGATGCACGCACAAAATTACTGTCTGGAGCTTTGAAGCTCGCTCAGGCCGTGCGTATTACTATGGGGCCTAAAGGTAGAAATGTAGTATTTGAGAAAAAGTATGGTGCTCCGGTAAATACTAATGATGGTGTCACCATCGCTAAAGAAATTGAATTAACTGATCCATTTGAAAACATGGGGGCTCAATTGGTCCGCGAGGCAGCTACCAAAACTAATGATGCAGCTGGTGACGGTACCACTACTGCGACTGTTTTAGCTGTAGAATTAATTCGCAGCGGTCTTTCTTTAGTAAGTGAAGGTGCCAATCCGGTATCAGTGAAAAATGGTATTCATAAGGCAGTACAAAAAATTGTTGATCATTTGCAAAAAACCGCAAAAAAAGTAACCACTAAGGAAGAAATTGCCCAAATTGCAGCAATATCAGCCGCAGATCCTGAAGTCGGTAGCTTGATCGCAGATGTAATGGATAAGGTTGGTAAGGATGGTGTGGTAACTGTGGAAGCAGGTCAGACATTTGGTCTTTCCCAAGAATATGTGGAGGGAATGCAGTTTGATAATGGCTATATTTCTCCTTATATGGTCACTGATCCTACTCGTATGGAAGCGGTGATGGAAAATCCTGTTATTTTAATTACCGACAAAAAGATTAGTAGTATCCAGGATATTCTTCCTGTGCTCGAACAAGCAGCTCAGGCAGGCAAAAAGAATTTTGTCATTATTGGCGAAGATGTCGATGGTGAAGCTTTGGCAACCTTGATTGTCAATAAACTACGTGGGACATTCCACTCTTTAGCAATCAAAGCTCCAGGTTTCGGAGATCGTCGCAAGGCAATGCTTCAAGATATTGCTATTTTGACTGGTGGCAAAGTTATTTCAGAAGAAATTGGACTTAAATTAGCTAGTGCCCAATTAGCCGATCTAGGCCAAGCAGCAAAAGTCATTTCTACCAAAGACAAGACTATTATTGTTAGCGGAAAAGGAGAAAATGCCGAAATTGAAAAACGTGTTGAGCAAATAAAAGCAGAAATTCAGAATACTAAGTCGGACTATGATAAAGAGAAGTTGCAAGAACGCTTAGCAAAATTAGCTGGTGGAGTTGCGGTTATCCGTGTCGGAGCAGCTACAGAAGTAGAGCTCACCGAAAAGAAACATCGTGTTGAAGATGCTGTTTCTGCTACTCGAGCAGCTATTGAAGAGGGAATTGTACCTGGTGGAGGAATTGCCCTCTACAACGCAGCGGAAGCTTTAAAGGGCTTTAAATGTGATGATGAGAGTGAACAAATTGGTGTTAATATAGTTGGTCGAGCATTGTATTCTCCTATTAAACAAATTGTAGAAAATGCGGGCCAAGAATTTGCTCTAGTCATTAGTCGGCTCACCATGGAAAAAGAGAAAGGCGACAGTAGAGGCTACAATGCCGCTTCTGGCGAAATAGTTGATATGTACAAAGAAGGAATTATCGATCCCGCAAAAGTAGTACGTTCAGCATTACAAAATGCCGCTTCAGTAGCAGCAATGTTCTTGACTACTGGCGCAGCTGTCTGTGAATTGCCTGAAGAAAAGCCAGCAGCAGGTATGCCTGGTGGTATGGGAGGAATGGGTGGTATGGGCGGGATGGATATGTAAAAAGCAATACTGATTATTCAGTGTTTTCAAAAGAAAAAGGTCTAGGTAATGATACTGGGCCTTTTTTCTTTTGTGATGAATTATTTGTTCCTTATTTACAGTGCTCCGCTATCTTTGATTCCCTTTAAAATACTTATGATAGCCAATAAAATTGCAATACTTCCCACGATATAGCCTATATTAAGAACAGTAAGGCTCTGTTGATAAACACCGACCAATAGAAGTATGACAAAAATTACTTCTAGGGCCATCTTGAGCTTACCAAATGCATTAGCGCCGCGAATTTTGCCCTTCCATAGAGTGTAGAAAATAACGTTGAGCACAATCATAATCCCTTCCAAAAAAATAATCATGTATAAAGTCCAATGGTGTAAGGTGCTGGCTAAAAAAAACAGAACACTGCCAATCAAAAGTTTGTCGGCTAAGGGATCCAATAAGGTTCCTAATTCGGTAATTTGATTGGTATTTCTAGCCAGAGCACCATCCCAAAGATCAGTAAGTGCAGTGACGATAAACAAAAGTAATATACTAGTATTCCAAAAAGTATTAGGATCAGGAACATTGAGAAATAGTACCCACAATATAGTAGTGCCAATGAAGCGCAAGGCGGTAAGCACATTGGGTGTAATACCTAGCGCAACCCAGAGTTTATCAAAAGTCTTTGCCATAAATGCATCATCATACTTTTGAAAGTTATAAACAGCGTCTGATATACGGGCAAGCATTAAAATTTAGTTTACTTTTTAGACTTTTTTAAGCTTCTACTTTGCATCTCTGACTATAAATTCGTATGTTCATAGCAGCTTTGTTTTTACGTTACCATGAAAATTCTCTTCATTGAAGATGATAAAGAATTAGCTCTTTTGACCAAAAATCACTTAGGTGCTTTTCAAATGCATGTAGATATTGCTTATACAGGAGAAGAAGGGGTGCGACTAGTGAAAACTGGTTATTATGATGTTGTGTTAGTAGATTTGCTCCTGAATATTGCACTTAATGGCTTAGAAGTCATCCGCCATATTAGAAAGGTTGATAAATCTATTCCGTTAATTACAGTGACGGCATTACAAGATATCGAAACCAAGGTGAGCACATTTGCGGCAGGTGCTGATGATTATATCATTAAGCCATTTCATTTCCAGGAATTAGCGGCGAGAGTACACCGATTGTATCGCAGAATTAATCGTCCGTATCTTACTCAAGTTTCGTACCGAGGCTTAACCTATGATGTAGAGAGGCGTTGCATTCACTTTGATAAACAAAAAGTTTTTCTCAAAAATAAAGAAGCAACATTATTTGAATACTTTCTTCATCATCCAGAGCGAACATTAAGCAGAAATGAATTAATTAATTCAGTTTGGCATACTAGTGTGAATGAAAGTAGCAATGTTGTTGATGTTTCGGTACGAAAATTACGGCAAAAAGTGGATGAGAATCTTGGCCTCAAGCTTATTCATACCGTGCATGGTATGGGTTATCGCTTTGCTTTGTAGCTAGTACTTTTTCTTTTTATCCCAGCATAAGCGAATACATCCAATTCGCGAATAACTTGAATTTTTACTTCGCCAGAACGAACTGCATCACTTACTTGCACTGCAGCTACAATGTTTTGTGCTATTTCTTGAGCCTTTTGATCATCAGTTTTTTGGGCATCCACAAAGGCACGAATCTCTCTACCGGCTTGCATGACAAATGCTTTTTCTACACCATCCTGATTTAAAGCTGCTTCTTCCAATGTTTTCATACGTGCCAAGTATTCTTCCAAAGGCTCATGGTGACGTGCTCCTGGTCGCGCAGCAGATATGGCGTCAGCTAATTGCACTACTCTAGCCTCAACACTTCGATACGGTTCTATTTCGTGATGGGCAAAAATAGAATGCACAATATCGGGATGTAAATGGTATTCAAGGGCTATGTCTCTACCAATAGCATCATGAGCACCAGCAATATCAGCATCGATACCTTTACCGATATCATGTAGCAAACCACCAACAATACAAATATATGGATCACAACCAAGTTCTTCAGCAAACATTCTTCCTAATACGGCCACTTCAATAGAATGACGATAAATATTCTGACCAAAACTAGTACGATAATCTAATCTTCCTACCAATTTCATCAATTCTGGAGGGAAATCTTTGATACCTAGATAATCACATGCTTTTTTACCGATACGCAACATTCTTTGTTCAGTAAACTTTTGAGTTTCTAGTAAGGCTTGTTCTAAATGTAACTTGGTGTTTTTTTTCATTCTTTCTAATGCGCCTTTGATAATATATCTACGCCATAAGTCATAGCCAAATACGCGTACCCGATAATCAGCGCTATACTCTAATTTCAGTTCACTACCAAGAGATTTCTGTAAATGAATAATTTTGCTCATCTGTTCATCGCCAATAATGCGTTCAAATTCTTTGGCGGTAAATTCAATTTCAATAAGAGTTGGATCGCGAGTACTTTCGCCATTATATCGTTGGTGGATAACGTTCATGATTGCTTTCGCTTTGTCTTCGATGTGGTCCTCCATTACTAGTAAAGACTTTTCTAATCTTTGCTGTTGGACACTTTCTTCTGTCGTGCAATAGTGCTTTAAGTGTTTTTGCCATAGTTCACTACCGGAAAACTTAGCCGTCTTTTCTAAAGCTTCAATCTGCATTAGTTCTGTTTTCTGATAATTATCAATGTGTATTTCTCTTTGTTCTTGCTCAAGAGTAAAGAGCTTTCTTAGCTCTGCAAGGTTTTTTTCTTGAAGAAGTAACGATTCTTCATTATTCAATAACTTTTGTTCTTGATCTTCTAGAAGCTCTAGAGCACTTTTTTCTCTACTTTCAAATAAAGCCTGTTTGGCTCCCTGCTCACTCTGGGCCTTCTGATCGAGTAACTTCGCTCTAAGTTGGGCTTGCTCAATAATAGTCTTAGCACTGTGAGCGGTACTAGATAATGAACTTCTCTGAGTGCAATAGTTGATAAATAAGGCCACACCTACACCGATGCCTGTGCCAACAATTAGTCCCCATAAATCCATAACTTCGATCTTACAACATTTTTACTATATAGAAGATCATTCTATTGGCAAGAGAGCTAGAAAAATTATAGATTGGACCTGACCAGGAAAATACTCAAACATGAAGCTCCTAAAACTTTCACTAGTAATTTTGCTCGCAGCGCTGCCAATTTTAATTTATCGATATTCAAATGGTCAGTATCTCGAAATTATTTCATCAGCAGGAAAAAACGTTTTTCAGGTAGAATTAGCTACTACACCAAAAGAATTACAATTTGGCCTAATGTACAGAAAGGAGTTGGCTGATGATCAAGGGATGCTGTTTATATTTGAGCGTCCGGCCATACAATCTTTCTGGATGAAAAATACCTATATCCCTTTGGATATAATTTTTATTAGTGATGATTGGCGAATAATAAATATTGCGGAAAACTCTGGGCCTTGTTTGCTAGATCCGTGTACTATGTACTATTCATCAGGTCCTGCTAAATATGTATTAGAAATTAAGGCAGGTTTGTCGAAAGAGAAACAGATTCAAGTTGGGAATCAAGTATATTGGCCCCACTAGCTGTGGTTGAGCTTTTTCTTCCCTCTGATATAGAAGGTGTCTCTTCTGACACGGGGGACTCATTAGTTAATTTCTTCGTTTCATTAATCACTTCTTCAACTAACTTTAATTCAGGAGTTTCTGCTATTAGGGTTTCAGAAGTTGTTGGCATATCATTCAATCGTATCTCTTCATTAGTGTTCTGAGGATTGGCACCAATGTCGGGTGTGCCCAAACTAATGTCTTTTTTGGCAATTTCCTCTATTGATATTTCTCGTGCTTCGGCAGCAATTTTAATACTAGCTGCTTTTACCTCTTTTAGAGTAATAACCTGCTCTTGAGACGTGGCAATGATTTTTTGTTCCATCTCTTTGCGGACTTTACTATCCTCAATGCTTTTGGTGGCAATCAATGCCTGGGTATTATTACTGGTAATCGCTGCCAAGGTGTGGGGATCAACTTTTTGATTCTGTTGTACTTGTGTTTTGGCCTCTCGACTACGCTTAGTTGCTAACTCTAGATACATTTGAGCTTTATCTAATGGGCTTTGGGTGATCGCCAATGCCCAATTTTCTAAAGTGTGTTTTACAGGATAAAGTGTATTAAAGGTAGTTACTTCGTCACTGCGATAGGCATAAATAGTAGTTAGTCCTATCGAGCTTGCAATAATAACAGCTAGGGAGCCAAAGGCTACAGCTCGACTTAAACTGAGAAAGACACTACCCTGTTCTTTTCTGAGCTGCAGGTAGTGTCTCCATAAACGCCAACGTAAGCGTGCCTTAGCTAGAAATGGAGGGCGAAGTTTTGATAACTCCTTCAAATTGTTTTCGAGTGGTTGTTTGAGCATGAATCGGTGAGAATAAACTGAGTATTTTTTGCTTAAGTGTTTGCAGTGCGCGATGTACTAGTACCCTTACATTTCCTTCAGTTTTATTGAGAAAATGAGCTACTTCTTTGTTGCTCCAGTCGGAGAGAAATTTCAGCTTCAATACTTCTTGTTGGGTTGGTGGTAAGTAATCCAGGGCATATAGAGCATAGGCTGTATCCAGGCCGAGACTAAGCTCCGAAGCTAGTGTTTCTGGTGAAGCTAGAATATTACTGAGCGCATCAATATCTACCACTTCTTTATGTGAACGGTAGTAATCAATGATATGATTGCGTGCTATGGTAAAGATCCAATTTTTGAAATCCGCTTTCGCTTCCTGGTAGGTGTCGAACTTTTCTAATGCCTTAAGAAAAAGTTCTGATGTAAGATCAAAGGCTAGATCTTTATGCTTTCCAGTACGGAAGAACACGTATTTATACACTTGTTGAAAATACTGTTCGTAATACTGGGTGAAAGCTTTATAATGCTTAGAAGTAATCACTTGACCAGGCGTTAATAAGTACGACTAATTTGAATATTCGTTACACGAATTTCCACTCTAGAAAACGTGGTGTTCATGAACTGTTTTATAACCCACCAATTCTGCATCACTAAACCATAAAGGAACTTCGTGCTCGGCATCTTTGCTATCTCCTGAGGCATGGACAATATTGAAGACCACTTTTTCTTCTTTATCAGCATGGGCATAGCTAACATGAGAATAATCACCCCGAATAGTACCTGGTAGCGCTGCTCTTGGTTCTGTACTGCCAACAATTTTACGTACTACTTCAATAGCACCAATGCCTTCCAGGGCAATAGCAACTACTGGATGCTTGGAGAGAAGATCAGTAAGCAACTTTCTTACTTTTGCACCTCTGCGGAGTTCAATGTCCTCAGTATAATGTTTGCGAGCAAAGTCTTCGCTTACTTGGACAATTTTTAAGCCGACAATTTTCAGTCCAGCTCTTTCGAAGCGACTAATCACTTCACCAATAAGGCCTCTTTGTACGCCATCCGGTTTAATAAGCACTAAAGTTCTTTCCATAACAGGTAAACAGAAATTAATTTCACCAGCATACTAGCACGCTCCCAAGAGAATTGAAATGTGAAGGGAAAATCCATTTGTTCCAATCTTGCTCAATTGGTAATTTGCATTGTTGTAATACTCTTACTAATATAGCCACGCAATAAATCCCCATTATTGACAAGCCTTGCTCTTAGTGCTTAAATAACTATTCAAATTTCAACTTTTATGAGTTCAATTGACCGCGAGAAAATCTCTATCGTAAGGCAAAATCTACCAAGAACAGTGCGGGCCGCACTCGCTGGCGCGGTTTTTTATGCTAGTCCAGTTGCCGCCCAAACTCCTCCCTCTGCTGCTGAACAGCCAATAGTAGTAGAGGATGATATAAACCGACCTTGTACTAGTGCAGATGTGGTGAATGGCTCATTAAACGTGGCAAGGATTTCTTCTCTTACACCTCGTCAGGTTCGTTGTGTCTCACAGAGTCAGTGGGATAATGCCTCAACTGAGGCCAGGGCTGCCTTGTCACAGCCGAATTTACTCTGTGTCACACCAGGTGTTATCGGTTCTGTCAGTGATTCTCAAATGAGAGAACGCTGGGGGGCTGGTATTCGGGGTATGACGTATGAGCAAATACGCCAAATGGATGAACACCAAATTAGATGTCTTGTTCCCGCTCATTTAACCGCTATACTACGCTCAGAGTTTGGTCCTAGACTAAGTAACGGTTGGTTAGCGGAAATCAGTGATGCGCAACTTGCACGCTTGCCTAATAGTGCTGATCAACAACGTATCCGAAGTGCGAGACAGATTTGGCGAGAAGCTAGCAATTCTTTTACAGTTGCGATTGAACAACATAGCAGAAGAGAGTTCTTTGCTGCAGCAGAAGGTTTCCTACATTCCTATGAGGTGACTCAGGTTCCCCAGATGCCTTACAATCTCGCTATAGCTGTTTTAACTATGTTTGATTTGTCCGAAAGGGTTGAGGCATCGCGTGATATCACCCAACCTCAACGGGCTTTTGTTAATAATGTATTAGCATCTATTACTGGCAGGCTGGCTGTAGGGGAACCTGTAATGATATCTACGGCGCCAGCAATCCCATACTCAGTTCAAGTGAGCACTCCCACACCACACACAGAACAACGTCAAGCTCCCATAGGCTTGGCATCCGCATGTTCGACTCGATCTAATCCGAATTCGGGCTTTTGTGAAATAAATCAAGCAAGATTTGATCGTTTGGTATATCTAGTTAGCCAAGCAGCCTTGACCTTGAGTAGAGTGATGGGTAGTGATCTGGCTGCTGTTGTTCCACCTTTAGCAGCAAATCCCACATCAGCTCAAAGAGCAGAGTATGAAGGTGCTATAAATAAAAATCATAATAGAGTGGCATTGCTCAACGCATTGCGAGACCGCTTGCTTGATGTTCGTCGTAATCAAACAGCTTGGAGTTCACCAGAAACTAACATTAATCAAGGTGTAGGTTCACCTAATCCATTAGCGATCAACTCTACTCCACATCCACGTGGAGCTAATCCAAGAGTAGTTACCGTCACTGAAGCTCATCCATTGAGATTGCCAGCTATGATTGTTGCCGGGGTTGGTGTTGGAGCCGCCTTAGCTGGGGGAATCGGTTGGGCGGTAACTAGTGGAGAAGCCAATGATAGAGTGACTGAATGTGAAAGGAATGGCTGTTCTGAATCGGCAATAACACACTTAGAGTCATTGAATGGTCGTGCTAATCTTCTCACTGGGCTAGGTTGGGCTGGTGTTGGTATTGCTGCGATAGGTGGTGTTGGTACAGTCCTTTTTTGGAATAGAACCACTACCACTAGAGTTGAGAATACTCCTATCGATACGCCACGAGGGACTCCTGTTCTTCCGGCAGCTCGACGAAGAACGAGTGTTGCTCCTGTGTCTTTCAACGTGACACCAGTATTAGGTAATGTCCGTGGAGCGCAAGTAACTATCACCTTCTAGAGCAGCGATTCTGGACAGCGAAAGTTTATCGCTTCTTGGAAATGTTCTAGCTCAACGTTTTTGCTTTCTGCCAAATCTGCCACAGTTCTGCTTACTCGCAGAATTCGCACTAAACTACGAGGTGATATATCATCTCTACTAGTTGCTAGATTTTTTACTTCGGATGACAAATCGAGTCCTTGTAGGGCTGTCGCCAAAGTATATTTCTGTTTGCTATTACTTTTTCCTTGGCGCGTTATTTGCAGTTGATAAGCATTTTGCACTTTTTGTTGCATGAGGGTGGAGCTGAGTGCTGCATGGTAATTGTGGAATTCAGCATGTTTAATTCTGGGTACATAGCTAAACAAGTCTATTCTATCTAAGATGGGGCCGGATACTTTTTTGAGGTACCGTGCTTTTTGATAGGGACTACATGAACATTGTTTCTCTTTATCTCCACTATAGCCGCATGGACAGGGATTCATGGCAGCGATGAGTTGAAATGATGCTGGAAAGGTGACACTGCCTTGAGTCCGTGCAATAGTAATCACATTCTCTTCTAGGGGTTCTCGTAGGCTTTCTAGGACATCACGATGAAATTCTGGAAACTCATCTAAAAAAAGTACTCCCAGGTGCGACAATGTGATGATTCCTGGTTTTGGAATAGCGCCACCACCAAGGATAGCATTGGCTGAGGCGCTATGGTGAGGAGCGCAGAATGGTCTGAGTAACTTTAGATCATTTGTATTCTCTATCAGTTTACCGCTAATAGATTGAATAGTGATGATAGTCAATAATTCCTGCTCAGTTAGAGTGGGTAATATTCCAGCGAAAGCCTTTGCTAAAATGCTTTTTCCTGTACCTGGTGGCCCAATTAGCAATACATTATGCCCGCCACTGGCTGCGATAGTGAGTGCTCTTTTGGCATGAGAATTACCAATAATATCAGCAAAGTTGATGTCACATGGGGCAAGCTGTGAAAGTTCGATTAGATTCAATTTATTCACCCTTTGAGCAGATTGTAGCTCACCTAATATTGCCACTGAAAAAACAGCTACTTTGTCGGCAATGAGGCTTGCTTCCTGACTGTTCTTCTCAGGAATGTAAGCGTACTTATAGCCGGAAGAAATGGCATGGATTAATATTGCCAAGACCCCTGGTATAGCGCGTACTGTACCTTCCAATCCCAACTCACCCAAAAAAATAGTATGAGTAGGATCCTCTATGCAGATTTGCTTGGTTGCTCTTAATACTCCAACAGCAATCGCTAGATCTAATTGAGTACCATCTTTTCTCATTTGGGCAGGAGCAAGATTTACCATGATGCCCCTTTTGGTGAAATAAAAGCCACTATTAGTAATGGCAAATTGTACGCGTTCACGTGCTTCTTGGATCGCTGTGTCGGCTAAACCGACAATAATAAACTTATTGAGCAAATTAAATATCTCTACTTCTACCAAAATAATTTTTCCCTCTACTCCTACCACACAGCCTGAAGCAACGATAATGGCCATAAAGAAAGTAATGACAATCTCTATGCTACCGGAGAAATTATGAAAACTTATTCTTGATAAATTCGGGGGATATGTGGGGGAATATTACTTAATAATAGGTAAGGAATAGTGTCCGCGAAAACTGATTGTTCAGTAGCGCTAATTGTTTCCGCTCCATCACTGCCAATAAAAGTAACAACAGAATGTTTTCTGGCCATGGGAATATCACTCACATCTAGCATGGTCATATTCATACACACATTACCTATGATTGGCGCTCGCTTGCCATTCACAAGCATAATCCCTTTATTGCTTAAGGTTCTCATGACACCTTCGTAATAGCCAATTGGTACTGTGGCAATACGACTTTTCCGTCTTGTCCTGTAGGTGCCAGCATAACCAATCAGGCTTCCAGCAGAGATTTCCTGTATGGCAACAATGCTTGTCCGATAACTAAGGGCAGGTTTGAGTTGAAAGTCGTGAGACTTTTTATCCGTATACTCCCAGGCATCTAATGTCTCTTGGGAAGGCCAGATGCCATAGGTACTGATACCAACACGGACATAATCGTAATGACTTTGAGGGAAAAGGAGTGTCGAGGCTGAGTTGGCAATATGTTTCTCTAGTTTCTCAACTAAGGGTTGATTGGTATCAAGAGCTAACCGAAAGCTCTTTAATTGTTCTTTTGTTTGGAATGATGCCGGATTTTCTGCATCAGCTAAATGTGAATATATTCCTTGTACCCTTATTAACGGGTTGTTGCCTAAAGTGTGCAGAAAGGCTGGCAATTGTTCAGGTAATATTCCCAAACGGTTCAGTCCCGTATTTAGCTTAATGTGAATAGCTAGTGGTGGTAATTGTGTCGACAATGATTGTAAGTTGTCTAAATCCATTAAAGCTACCTCGAGGTTAAACTCTTGTGCGGCTAAAAAATCTTTAGCATTCTCAATCAAGCCTAAGACAATGAGTTTTTTTTTGATTCCTAATTGGCGTAATCTGACACCCTCTTCTACCGTAACCACCCCAAAACCAATCACTAACTCTTCTAATGCTTTGGCTATTTCTAACCCGTGGCCATAGGCGTTAGCCTTAATTATTGAAAGTATTTTAGTGGGCTCGGTTAAAATATTACTAAATTGTAACAAGTTATACCTTAGCGCAGAAAGTGAGACTTCTACTCTAGTAGCAGGAATAATAGAAATCACTGGATTAACTGGTTAATACATTATCGATCATTTTTTGTAAGAGCGTTTCGATATTCATACCTTGGGCGGCAAAAAGCCGGGGATACATACTTGCGGCAGTAAGGCCGGGTAAAGTATTTACTTCATTAATAAAAATTTGCTCATCATTAACAAAAAAGTCTACCCGGGCGACACCCCGTAAGTCGAGCATTGTGAAGACGTCCTTGGCCATTTTCTGAATATTACTGGTAGTCACTTTATCTAGTAATGCTGGGATAATCATTTGGGTATTCTCATCATTATATTTAGCATCATAATCATAGAATTCTCCTGAAGGTATCACTTCTCCTACCATGCTTGTTGCTAATTCCCCCTCAGTTTCGAGTACAGCACACTCTATTTCTCTAATATTAGTAAGACCTTGTTCTACAATTACTCGTTCACTAAAATGACAAGCTTCTTCAAGAGCATCTTCCAGTTTCCCATTAGTCTTGACCTTTTTCACTCCAATACTAGAACCTAAATTTGCTGGCTTGATGAATAGGGGATAGCGCAAATTAGCTAAAATCTCTTCTTTTACCGATATAATATCAGTATTGATTTGCTTCTTGGTAAAAGGCAAGAATGGTACTTGTGGGAGTCGGTAGGTGGCAAAGACTTTTTTCATAATAATCTTATCCATACCTAGGGCTGATCCTAATACATGACTACCTATGTAAGGGATGCCAGTGTATTCTAATATTCCTTGTAAGCTGCCATCTTCTCCTTGGGTCCCATGAACAACTGGAAAAAATAAATCCACTTTTTGTTGAAATGTATCTTTTCCTTTGCTGAATATATGTATTCCTGGCAAGCATTGATTGGTGCTAATAATACATTGTGGCAAATGCTCCAAAGGTTTGTTGTGCTGAAGGCTCAAAAGCACTTCAGGACCAACATACATTTTGCCATCTTGGGCGATACCAATTTGTAATATGTCATACACCTCATGATTGATATGCTCAATTACATTCATTGCCGAAAGCAAGGAAATCTTATGTTCAACTGACACACCGCCAAAGATCACCGCAATAATGGGTTTCATATTTATTGAATAATTCTTCTGCCCTGGAGCGCCTGAGTCAGGGTAATTTCGTCGGCATACTCTACACTTGATCCTATTGGAATGCCGACACCGATGCGACTGATACTAATATGCTCAATAGGATGTAATAATTGTGCTATATAGGCTGAGGTTGATTCCCCCTCAAGGCTAGGGTTAATGGCCAGAATTACTTCAATTGGCTGAGAGTTATGGGCTAAAATCTTTATTCTTTGTACCAATTCGGCGATTTTTAACTGTTCCGGACCAATGCCCTCCATCGGCTTTAGTATGCCATGAAGAACATGATAGACCCCTTGAAAATCTTTGGTGCGCTCAAAAGCTAATACATCTAACGGCTCTTCAACAACCATAACCTGTTTATGATTGCGCTTTTCATTTCCACAAATGCCACATCTTTTGCTATCAGCTATTTGAAAACAAAGTTCACAGAAATGCAGATCCTTGGTAAGAGCTATTATTGCTTGTCCCAAGCTTTCAATTTCATTATAAGGTTTCTTGATTAGGTGATATACCAATCGAGAAGCGCTCTTTGGTCCAATACCAGGTAATTTGGCTAAAGCCTGGATGGCGGTTGTAATTTTGAGCGGTAATTGTAAGTCCATTGACATTATTGGTGATTATTGTAATATGTGTCTTTTGTAATTACTTATGTTGTCATTGCGCGTCTACACAGTTTTGGCAGCCATAATGCTTTCTCTCAGCAATCCTACTGTA
Source organism: Candidatus Abawacabacteria bacterium (assembly GCA_016207805.1). Classification (NCBI taxonomy): domain Bacteria; phylum Candidatus Abawacaibacteriota; species Candidatus Abawacabacteria bacterium. Next base: position 36,587 of record JACQZO010000002.1, read on the forward strand.
GCAAATGCATTTGTTTTTGGCACGCCATATTTAGTGGGGGAGACCAGTATACCGTTAAATGTCTCTAATATTCCTAGTAAATTGCATGCTGTAACGAGCTATCAAGACAGCTTTATCAGTGCTATTTCTCCTCTGGGTGATGTCAATGCATTACCGGCGTTCCATGCGGTCAGAGGAAATATCTTATATATCACTCCCCATCGAACTGGCAGTATGTATATGCAAGTAGAAGAAACTAGGGCTGATGGCCAAAAAGTTGTTTCTCGGCCAATACTATTTACTTTTTATCAGGTGACTTTTCAGGCAGAGGCTTGCCATGGTTTTAACCAGCAAGAAAACTTTGGCTCAGTTTCCCCTGTTCAGCCAATGCGGTTCAGCCTGGTTGGTATACCAACAAAAACTAATCCTGATAATTTTCAAGTAAGCCTTTCTGACGCTACATTGGGCAATATCAATACTTCAATGCCGGGCATTGTGGAAATTTCCTATAAAAAGTCCGGAAAAGCAATATTGAAACTAATCCAAAATACTTCTTTAGGAGAAGTGATCCTCAATCAACTGTCATTAGAATTTATTGCTAGTAAGAGCGTGGTGGTTAACTTTTATCATATCCACGATCCGGCTGGTTATTCTGCTTGGAGATTAAGACAAACAGAGATGATCGCTTATTTACAACAAACAGAAAAGATTCTTAACCAAGCAGGTATTACTATTACCATTGGTGAGCAGAAAGATGTCTACTTGCCTAATAGTGTGGGCTTTGCTGTCGATGCTGCTAGCGATGCGATTTCTTTCGAAGAAAATTTAGTAGTACAAAGTAGTATGGTAAATCCTACTGCTGCCGCCTCAGTATTTTTTGTCTGGGATTATACTCTTGATCGTGAAAGCAAAGTAGGTATGAATTATCGATTTCCTGGTGTAGGAAACGTGATATTTATTACTGACCAAACATTACGACCGGGAGAAACCTTGGCCCATGAAATTGGTCATGCTTTGGGGCTGACTCATAATAACTTGGGCCCAACATATTTAATGGCAGCCCAAGAATATAGTGATACTCAGCAGTGCAATTTCTCTTATCAAGAACTTCGCACTCTTATTTCCTCTGTTTAAGTAAGTCCTGGTAGTCCTCCCATTTCACCCATCATTTTCTTCATATTTTCAGAGCTAGCCTTTTTTGCTTTGGTCATTGCTTTGTCTATGGTTTCTTTGACTGCTTTGCTTAGACTTTTTTCAGAGTAATGGGTAAATGCACCTTCCTGAATGGTTAGCTCTACAATTTCCATCGCACCGTTTACAACGACCATAATCATATTGTCACTAGTCTGGGCAGTGAAAGTCATTTTTTGGAGCTCATTTTGCATCGTTTTTGCTTGTTTCTGTAACTTGTATAAATTCTGAAGCTTTTCAAACATGTAGATAGTATTAAAGCAAATTGATATTATCTGCTTGAAAAGCTTATGGCAATGATAAAAGTTTTAGGAATTGATCCAGGCACTGCTACCGTTGGCTATGGTATTATAAAAGTTGAGGCTCATAAACCACAGTTTCTTGAATGTGGGGTAATCGAAACTCAGAAAAGTATGAATATGGAGCATCGACTACATGAAATCGGTACCGATATTGCACAACTTATTGCTGAACAAAAACCTGATATTTGTGCTGTAGAGGAATTATTCTTTTTTAAGAATATTACTAATGGTATTTCTGTTGCCCAAGCGCGAGGAGTAATTATATATGAAATAGTAAAAGCCGGTGTCCCATTATTAGAGTTCACTCCACTAGAAATGAAAGCATTGATTACTGGCCATGGCCATGCGTCAAAGTTACAAGTGGGGCAAATGATAAAGTCTATCTTGCAACTCGATACGATACCTAAGCCGGATGATGCTGCTGATGGCCTTGCTCTTGCTATTTGTGGCTATCTGGCTACTCGTAATAAAAAGTGGATTCATCCAGGCCTTCAGTGATACGGCTCTTAATAGTCAATTCCAATAGCTCTTCCGGACTAGCGCTAAAAAAGATACGGGCATTGGTTCTATAAGCCAATGAGTCAATTACTTGATGAATCATGCGGCTCACTCCATTACTTTCTTCCAGAATGCCGATTATCTTGTTCTCATGATAAGCAAGAGTAAATTCATTGAGGGTTCCAATACCGCCACCAACAAAAATCACGATCTCACTATTGAAAATATTAAAATGATCACGGAAATCAAATCCCATGCCGGTATAAGTAATAAAAGTGTGTGGCTCTAATGGCAAATGCCAATGATAAACATGATCAGTGGCATTTTTTGCTGGTGATATACCAAATACCTTGCCATTTTTGCTAGCAGCACCTTTTGCTGCTTCCAATGGCAAACCATTCGTTGCACCAGTAACTAGATAGTGGCCTTGCTCAGCAATGAGCTCACCTAAATGATAGGCTTTTCTTTCAGCTGTTTTGGTGATATGGCCTTTGGCTGAGCCCATTATACCAATTCTTATCGGTAAAACCTGATTTTCCGCCATACAATAGATGAGTTTTTGTGTTCATATCATTGTAACACAAAATATTCATCTTAAGCGAGAACTAATTACTAAGTGATTTAAGCTCTATTTGGAAGACTTTACCCGATGCGGTCATCACCATTAACTGATCTTTGGTAAGGCCTGGTAGCAACTCTATATCTAACAAATCAGAAGTATCAGCGAATACATACTGCTCCTGATATTTGCCGCTTTTACTAAGTACTACTATGCGTTGATTCTTAGCGTCCAAGACATATAGTACGCCGCTATCCGGATTTTTATCAGCTAGTATCTTCGTTGGTTCATTGAATGGATCAGTCAGGCCATCAATGATAAAGTCTTTTTTCTCATCAGCATATGTTTTGTAAATTTTGCCATCACTGGAAAGAATATATACAGCGCCATCAACTGCAATAGACACCGCTTTCTCCATAGGTAATTGAGCAACATTCTTACTCACGGGAGCTTGGAATCCTGCACTATCACGACCATATCTCCACACTGTATTTCCTGCTGGGTCCAGGAAGTACATGAATTTACGGTCACTATATTCAGTAATATCTACGGCATTTTTCCAGCTGGTTTCTTCTGTTCCAGGGGCTTTTATTAAACTGAAGGTGTCATTTTTGAATTCAACCAATTGATGATCTTTGGTATAAAGCTCAATACTATTTTCTTTGCTAATAGCAGTAGCTAATTGTAACTCATTAACGGTATTGCCATTGACAATTACTGTTCTTCGAGTTGGTTTGTCCATCGCTAATCGGTAGATAGCATCACTGTCAAATGCATATAAATCATTGTTCAATCTCACCAAACCCTTGCCCTCAAAATTACTCCGCTCTTTGCTAAGATCATAAGCTACCTTGGGATTATCTACCCGATACACACGGTCAGCTGTTTCCAATAACTGTTTTATTTCTCCCAGCTCGCCTCGTATTTGGGCAACCAAAATTCCTTCACTAGTAGTGGCTAGAGCATCATTAAGCTTTTTTTGATCAGCTACCAATAAATTTTTAGCACTTTCTCTATCGATATTAAGTCGCGTTTTAGCTTCTTCACGATCTCTACTTACTTGAGTCAGCAGATTCTGTAAGTCTTTTTTTGCTGCATTACTTTGCTGAACAGCACTGAACCAATAAATACCGCCAATGACGACAATGACAACTAGCGCTCCAGCAATAATTTTATTTAATGGTAAGCCTTTTCTAACTAAAGGCCGATCACGATTAAAAATACGCTCTAAACTTTTTTGCAAATTTTCTTTTAGAATATCAAGAGTATTTACCAATCTGCTTGCCGAAGATAGATTGCCAACATTCGTAGTTGAAGTGGCATGAGCATGACCAACAACAGGTTTTTCTTTACTAGCAGGCTCCTCAACCATTGTTGGAGCAGTTGTTGTTGCCCGACATTCAATCACTTGTACATGCGCATGTTGCAGAGATGGAATCTCTACCTCATCGTCCCCTTTCCCTTTAATCTTGTTTTTCAAAGCGCCCATATCTACGATCTCATCTAATTTTTCTGTGCTCAACAAAATATGATCATTGGCCAAAAGATTACCACTGGCGAGTGAATGGAAAATTTTATTTTCATTGGATTCAGCGACCAAACCTTCACTGATCAATGTAATGTGTTGCCCTCGGACTAAATAAACACTACCCATACCTCCCACCGATAAGTGTAAATCGCTTTGTGAAAATACACCCAAGGCAATACTGAGACTCTCTTGCCATACGATACCTTCAGCCTCAGTTAACTGAAGGACAGAATCATTGACTACTTGTAAGGTTTCTTCAAAGCTTTGTTCAGGATTTCTGTCTAAATCTTGATAAAAATGCTGCTTAAAGCACTCAATAATAATATTTTTAAGCTCAGCAGCCAGTTCTCGATGATCTTTTAGAACAAAGGTAAAAAAGACGGATCCATATTGAGCCTCCATACTATCGTCTGGCACATATGAACTAGTGACAATAAGGTGTTGTGGGTCTCGTTTGCCCAGGGTAAGAGAACTTTGCTTAAGCGAAAACATGGAAAAGTAAAGCAAATACATCGCGATGGTAGCAAAAAACCGTGGGGGTTAAAAGAATTACCAGAACAAAGCCCACGATTTTGTGGTATAACATTAGAGTAACTGGATTTTATGTTTGTTCCTGATCAATTAAAGGAATGGCTTATCACAAAAGGACAGCCTGCTTATCGTTATCAACAGATAATGCAGGCAATTTTTAAAGAAGGGAAGCAATCATTTGCTGAAATTCTTACTTTACCAAAAGCCTTACGTACTGACTTAGAAAATACTTTTTCTCTGACTACTATGGTCAGAAAGTTAGTATCTCGTTCAAAAGATAATAATTGTACTAAAATATTGTTTGCTTGTGCTGATGGTCAAATGGTAGAGGCAGTACTTATGGAGTTCGAAGATGGTAGGTATTCAGCCTGTATATCAAGCCAAGTTGGCTGTGCTTTGAAGTGTTCATTTTGTGCTACTGGTGACTTTGGTTTCAAACGAAATCTTTCTAGTTTGGAAATTTTGGAGCAGGTTTGGTCTTTACAAAGCGAATTAACAAAAGAAGGTAAACGTATTTCAAATTTAGTATTTATGGGGATGGGGGAACCTTTATTAAATTACGATGCAGTAATTGAAGCAGTTAAAATGATCAATAACCCCGATCTAATTGGTTTGGGTATGCGGCACATCACCATATCCACTTCAGGTATTGCACCATGTATTTATGATCTAGCTAAGGATTTACCACAAGTCAACTTAGCCATTAGTTTGCATGCACCAGATCAAACAATTCGAGCCCAAATTATGCCGATTGCGAAAAAGTATGATTTAAAAGAATTATTTGCTGCAGTGGATCATCATATTGAGCAAACACATCGTCGTGTTACCTATGAGTATCTATTGATTGATGGTCTCAATGATACCGAAGAATTGGCTCATATATTGGGGAAAAAGATCAAAAATCAATTATGTCATGTTAATCTAATTCCTTGGAATCAAACTACACATCCTACATTTAAACCATCAACTCGTAGTGCAATATTTAAGTTTGCCCATATTCTGGAAGATTATGGTGTGCCAGTAACCATTCGTGTCACAATTGGCTCTGATATCGATGCTGCTTGCGGGCAACTAGCCAATCGCTCTCAGGAACAGATTAGTGTTTGATAAATGAGATCAAACTCAAAGATGCTGGCATAAAGGGCATACTTAACTGACTTGCTATCTTTGTTGCCTCCTCTTGATTGAAATCATCGAAGATGAGAAAGGTACCATCATCTACTCTGGTAGTAAAAGTGATTGAAGCATGAGGAAAGTCATCGACAAAGATCTTTAATTCCTTATTTCGATATTGCTCACTAATTCTTGCTAGTTCTGCTTTACCCTTTTCATCAAGTGTGATCTTGACAGCATAGTTCTTATTTCGGTCTGAATTAGGATCTTTCTTTATCACTTCGGCTTTAGTGATAAATTTTGCTAATGAAGTAATGGGGGCGAAGTTTAGTCTAGGTTCAGGGCGTTTGAGATAACGCAATACTTCTTGATAACGAATCTGCTCAGTCTCACCATTGCCGATTTTCTCTAATACTTTAGCGAACCAAATAGTAGTATCGAGTTCAACGATAGGAGTCATTTCACCTATGCCAGTTTTCTGTAAAGCACTCCAGTAGGCATTTTCTTTTACCCTAGCTTGTAGCCAGGGTCCACGCATCCCTTTTTCTAAGTGATTCACTTTTTCACTAAAGCTCATTACCACTTCGTCCATACTCAATTTCTTTTCAGTTACTTTTTTATAAGCTTCATTAATAATATTCTTTTGACCTTGATTGTAATTAGCAACCTCTTCCTTCTCAGCAGCAGTCAATGTCTGTCTGGGTTCTTGTAGGGTAAGATCATAAGAAGTTGCTAAGCTTATCGCCTTGCTAATATCAAAATTATCAGTGTCTAGCGCGACGACAAGATCATTATTGTTAACTTTTACTTCACTACCATCTATCGCTAAAAGTTTCAAACGTGACTCGAGATGAGTTTTTATGGTCTCGATATCGTTATTTGTCATGCCCGGTTTAGGAATGGGGCGGTAGGTAAGTTCATAATTAGCAGTAACGCTACCGCCACAGGCAGTGAGTATTAAGGTGAAGAGACATATAACAAGCAAAGGAGCTTTCTTCATAAAATTGTACTAAATAAAATAATTATTGCCTGAACAAGATAATCTACTCTTTCATCCTCGTCCATCTGTCTTCCGTGAAAGCTGTAGTATCCATACGATGGCGAATACCAAGATCGGAAAAGTGAGTATTTGTCCCATAGTGATAATTCCACCGATCAAGCCAATTTGTCGATCTGGCTCACGGAAACATTCTACTACTATTCGAATAATACTATAGAAGAGTAAGAATAGAGCTGTTCGCAACCAAGGTTTTGCAGTAAAACGGTGAATCCTAAGTAGTAATATTCCGACAATAATATGGAGAAGGGCTTCATATAATTGAGCTGGATGACGATAGCCACTTGCTGTTGGGAATTGTATTGCCCATGGTAAGGTACTTAGTCTGCCATACAATTCGGCATTGATAAAGTTTCCAATCCTACCTAAAGCTAGGGTAAATGGTACAAACATCACCACATAATCAGCCAAACCACTGAAGGTAATTTTGTAATTACGACAAAATAAATAAGTTGCTGCCACCACACCGATAAATCCTCCATGAAAAGACATTCCCCCTTGCCACAAAGCAATCACCTCAAGTGGATTATGATAGTAATAGCCTAAATTATAAAAAAGCACATATCCCAGGCGGCCGCCGATAACGACTCCTAAGGCAGCATAGAAAATATAATCAGTAATTTCCGCCTGTGTTAATTTTAGTTTCGACTTGCTTAAAGCAATATATATCAAAATGAAACTTAACAAGTACATAATTCCATACCAGTGGATGGCAATTGTGCCCCACTGAAAAGCAATAGGACTAATCGGTGGAAAATCAATAAGTAAGAGCTCTATCATAAGATGGTATTAAAGCAGCAAGAATCCAAATATGGACCAAAAGGAAAGGGTAGAGAAGGCTATTCATAAACATTGAGCTCACTAGTAATGCAATAAAAGCGCTAGCAATACCGAGGCCCAGATCTCGGTCAGCTGAATTAAATAACTTTTTTCGATACCAAGCTTTAAAGCTTGCTGATAGAAAAACCCACCATAGCCATATATAGGCAAGACCACCAGTAATGCCAGTAGTGACAAAAATAGTTAGTAAAGTATTTTCTAAGCCGCCCCGATTATTAACATCAAATTCATCTACTAAAGCGTAGAAGTCTTGAACGGTCGCTAAATTATTATAGCCAACTCCTAATATGGGAAAATTATTTAAGATTCTCGTTCCTTTATCCCATGAATAAACTCTTTTTAGTCCTGTCTCATCCACCGAAAGCCCATCTGTAATACGTTGTACGGCTCTAGGGGAAGCGACTACTCCTAATGTAATACAAATAGCACCAATTAAAAGCATTTTGGGTGATCGCAATATGCCGATTAACAAAAATGCAGCAATAAAGGCGATGTAACCCGTTCGAGAAAAGGTGAGCAATAAAGCCACACTACAAAATAAGACACTAAAAACGATGAGAGCTTTAATATGTTTACTACTCGTGGGATATATACTAATAGCTAAGGCCATAATCATGGCAAAGTAAGTGCCAATAAAATTAGGGTCAAAAAAAGTGCCTAATAAGCGATCTTGATGAGGATCCCAGCCGTACTGAATGGCATAGGCTGTGAAATCTGGCATAATCACTAGCTGAATGAAGCCACCAATGCTAACTAAAATACTGGTCCACAGTATTAGCTTTAGTAAGAAATTTAGCCTGCTTTTACTTTTCTGCACAAATTCAGCAGTAATAAAATAAAGCAATGCATAGGCGGCAAAGCGGAACCAATATGAAAAGCTGACAATGGCGGATTTTAAATTGAGACTATCAATATTGAGCAGATTCACTAATCCCACCAAATAGGAAAGCAAAGCGACTACACAAAAGACTAAAATTGGCATGCTAAAAGGAGTTTTTGTCAATTGTCTTTCATAGATCAATTTGTGCATGATCCAGGCTGAGCCAATGAAGAGCACGACTATGTCAGTGACAATGATCGCAGCGCCACCCCGCTCATCTGTTCCTAGAGAAATACGGGCCAATTGGCCAGCAACTATACTTAAAAATAAACAAATATAGCCAAACTTCGGATAGCGTAAAAAAAGCAACCATAGTGCAATTCCTACCCCTGCCGCTGCCACTAGTGCTAATAGTAATAAGTGATCGAAGAGCATGGGAAGGAATTAATGTTCAATACACTGCAAATATAAGTGCCAAGCTAATGGTCTAGACTTTTTACTTAGCTTTTCAATAAACTGTTCAACACTGAATAAAGGATCTTGTAATTGTAACCAGTTAATATGTTTTTCAATGACAAATTGGGACAATTTACCAAGAGTTTGCCAATATAATTTGTCTTCGCCAATAGTAGGAGACAAACTTTCTTCATGAATGCCTTGGTTAATTTGTAGCATGGCATTTTCTTTCTCCCAAAAATACATTTTGGCAATTAAACGCAGGTTATTCTCTAAGTGAGGAAAGTTTTGTTGTAAAGAGTGGTCATTACTGTCTGCATCACCAAATGCCTGACTAGCCTTGCCTTCTTCGATGCAGACAGATGCAACACTAGTCACGATGCCATAATGAGAATTACTTTCGGTGCTGATTAAGCTCCCTATCCGGACAGCTGTGGGCATATAGCATTCGACAGTGATACTCTCATTCTCAATTAAAATGATTTCACCAATTCTTTTTTGTTTCATACAATGCCTACTTTATTGCGTACAGTATCGATAGTTCTTCTAGCTATCACTTTAGCTTGGATAGCACCTTCTTTTACAATATTTTCCAAATCAGTTTGAGTAATCATGTGATACTTTTTTCTCATAGGGGCAAAATAATCTAGCATTGCTTGGGCCAATAACTTTTTGGCTTCGCCATAGCCCATACCACCTTTAAGGAATCTTTCTTTGACCTGCTTACATAAATGTTCGTCTCCCACTAGCTCCAAATACTGATAAATAATATTGCCTGCCAAATCTTTGGGTTCATCTATGCCCTTGGAGTCTGTTTTGAGGCTCATGATCTTTTTTACCAAGCTTTTTTCATCCTCAAATGGGCTAATGGTATTATGGTATGATTTGCTCATCTTTTCACCATCAATGCCAGTAACTGTAGCTGTTTCTTCCATGATTACTGCTTGAGGCAAAACAAATGTTTCACCATAATAGTGGTTAAACTTCTCCGCAATATCTCGGGCGATCTCTACATGTTGTTTTTGGTCTTTTCCGACAGGCACATGCGTACTCTGATAGATTAAGATATCAGCTGCCATTAGTACGGGGTAAGCAAATAAGCCGGCACTGGCTTCTTTTCCTTTGCTGAGCGCATCTTTGTAAGCATGGGCTCTTTCTAATAAGCCGAAAGGAGTAAGACAATTGAATATCCAAGCGAGTTCTGTATGCTCTGGAACATCCGATTGAATGAAAATGATAGATTTCTTTGGGTCAATGCCATAGGCAATATATTCTCTTAGAATATTCCAAGTATTAGTGACTAGTTTTGTCCCATCCCTTTCGGTGGTAAGGGCATGATAATTAGCAATGAAATAGATATTTGTTCTATTTTCACCATTCTGTAAATCAACAAATTGCTTGATTGCGCCAAAATAATTGCCCAAGTGAGTGTGTTCACCTGTTGGTTTCGTTCCCGAAAAGAATATCTGCATAAAAGCGTTGAAGACTACTACCTACTGCTTTTTACCTTAGAAGTAGCTATATGTTCAATAGTGATCGGCATGCTTTCAATATCAATAGTGGTCGGTTTGGTATCTACCGTTACATTACTTGCTTTGGAAGCTTCTCTAGCCTTGTCTGCAATTTCTGCTAATAATTTAGGATTTTGTTTCAAAAATAATCTGGCATTTTCTTTGCCCTGACCAATTTTTAACTCACCATAGTTATAAAAAGCACCTGTTTTTTCGATAATCTGATACTTTGCTGCTATATCTAAAATATCGCCAGCTTTAGATATACCTTCATTATAAAGCATATCGACTTCAGCAGTACGAAATGGTGCCGCTACTTTGTTTTTGACAATTTTGATTTTGGTTCGATTGCCAATAATTTCCCGTTGATCACCAGACCCAACCTCAATTTTATCTCCTTTGCGCACATCAATACGGACAGAAGCATAAAACTTCAAAGCATTACCACCGGTAGTGGTTTCTGGATTGCCAAACATTACCCCAATCTTTTGTCGTAATTGATTGATAAAAATGACAATAGTTCCTGATTTATTAACAATACCGGTTAATTTGCGTAAGGCTTGACTCATCAATCTTGCTTGCAAACCCATGTGTTGATCGCCCATTTCACCTTCGATCTCTGATCTAGGTACCAATGCTGCTACCGAGTCCACTACAATAATGTCTACGGCTCCGGAGCGTACTAATGTTTCAGTAATATCTAGTGCCTGTTCACCATTGTCTGGTTGAGAAATAAGCAAATTTTCTGTATCAACACCTAACTTTTTGGCATATTCAGGATCAAAAGCATGTTCAGCATCAATAAAGGCTGCTAAGCCACCATTCTTTTGACATTCAGCTACTATGTGAAGGCTTAAAGTAGTCTTGCCAGAAGATTCAGGACCAAATACCTCAATAATTCTTCCTTTCGGGACACCACCACCCAGAGCAATATCTAATGATAGGCAACCTGTAGGTAGCATTTCTACACTCACTTTATTGCCGTCAGACATAGTCATGATGGCGCCTTTACCAAACTGTTTTTCGATCTGGCTCATGGCCAATTCTATTGCCCGCTTCTTGTCTTTATTGATTGGGTTTTGTGTAGTAGCCATAAAATAAATTAGTCAATTAGTAATAAACATTTGGACTATAGGTGAGTCTAAACTCACCGTCAAGGTGAGTGCTAAAATTAGGCTAACTTTTTAATGTCTTGAGCCCTTTTTCGGTCACAAATAACTAAACCATCGGGCGTATTTACCACGATAATATTTTTCATACCAATCACTCTAATTTGCGTTGAGGTTTCATTTCTTAAATAGCTATCACTAACATCAAGTGTGCGGATTTTTTCATCATGAAATTCTCCGAGAGCAGAGAAATCTCCAACATCGCTCCAACCAAGATTATGTGCGGGGATAGTAGCAATAGTCTTGATTCTCTCAGAAATACCATAATCAAGTGATGTGGCGTCTACTTGATGATAAATCTGTTCCCAGTCAGTAAGGTTGGCACTTAATAATGAGTAGATATTAGGCAGAAGGTCAGCAAATAGCCGTAACATTGTACCCAGTGTCCACATATAGATTCCGCTATTCCAGAGGTATTTACCTGAGGCAACATACTCTTTTGCTTTTTCTATATTGGGTTTCTCAACAAATTGTTCTACGGCAAGTACGGGAACATCATTTTGCTGGCTCAACGCCTTTTGATTGTGAGCAATATAACCATAACCGGTTTCAGGATGAGTGGGGACTATACCAATAGTGACAAGATACTCGGGATTGGCCTTCAAAAATGCTTCACCATTTTGAATCAGGGTCCGAAACTCTTCTTCATTACTAATTCTGTGATCGCACGGGAGCATCACAATAACTTCATTAGCATCAATACCAGCTTTGTTCATCAGTAATTGGCTTAAGCAAATGGCAGCAGCATTATCACGTTTTGCAGTCTCTAAGATAATTTGTTCTGTATTTAGTTCGGGTAAATCTTTTTTCAATAAGTCGGCATGTTTGGCGTTGCCACTTAACCATACTTGATCCGGAGAAACTAAAGGTAGGACTCGTTCAAATGTGGTTCTCAGTAAACTTCGATCATCAAAAAGTGCTAAAAATTGTTTAGGCTTCTCCTCTGTGCTCAAGGGCCAAAGCCTTGTTCCGCCCCCACCAGCCATAAGTAATACCTGCATAAAATCATTAAAATTCCAGTCTCACTATAATCTAGAGCATTCTTTTTGGCGATGTTCAATAGAAACAAAATTTTCATTTTCTTTAGTGGTAGAATAGTTATTCAGATGCACTTGTATTAGGCAAATATCTTAATATAGTTTACCACTGTGATTAATAAACTTACACATGCATATTTTCCCGCAAAAAGCTAAAACAGTACCAGGCACCTATTATTTCGGTGAATTTGATGATAATCCCAAGGCACCTTTTAGTATTTCGTGGGCGAAATTAACCAGGAATAATTATCAAATGGAGAAGAAGCACTATCATACCAAACATCAAAAAGTTTTTGTTACTTTAGCAGGAGAAGGTTCTTTGAATGTGAATGGTCAAGAGACAAAAATGGTTCCAGAAAAAATGATTCAAGTAGAACCTGGCGAAATCCATTTCCTGCAAAAGATAATTTCCGAAGAATTAGAGTTTATTGTTGTTCTGGCTGCGAAAGAGAATGATAAAGTGGTGATTGAGTAACATTTTGCATTAGGTGAGAAAATGGCTATGATAATCCCCAATTGTTAATCATGTTCTATGCTGGGCACTTGTAGACAATGTGAAACTCAATTTAAGATTAGTGAAACAGAAAAGTTTTTTTATCGAAAAGTTTCGCCAGTCATAAGAGGTGTTGTTTATCCGATTCCGGTCCCTACTTTGTGCTTGCTTTGCCGTGAACAGAGACGCCTAGCTTTTCGTAATGAGAGAAAGCTATATACTCGAAGGTGTCATTTTACGGGTAAAGAAATATTGTCTATTTACTCCTCTGACAAGCCTTATGTAGTTTATGATCAGGCAGTATGGTGGAGTGATCAATGGGATCCTTTAAATTATGGCAAAGAATACGATTTTTCTCGTTCCTTCTTTGCTCAATTTCAAGATTTATTACTAACTGTTCCGAAAATCGCTTTGGTGGTAGGTAAAAATGAGAATTCTTATTACAATAACTTTTTAGCCGACTGTAAGAATTGCTATATGATTCTAGGCTGGGGAGAATATTGTGAAGATTGTTATTATGGTAGATTTGTTAATAATTGTAAGGACTGTGTCGATATCACATATACCTATAATTCTCAGCTTTGTTATCAATGTATTGATGTCGATCAATGTTATAACTGCCAATATCTAACATCTTGTAGAAGCTGTGTTGATTCATATTTTTTAGAGAATTGTATTAATTGCCAAAATTGTTTTGGTTGTCTTAACTTGAATAATAAGCAGTATTGTATTTTTAATCAGCAATATACAGCTGATGGGTATGAGCAGAAGTTAAAGACTTTGCTGAACTTGACTTTCGAAGCTGTAGCACAGATAAAAGTTCAACTCGATAATCTCAAAAGAACTGTGCCGCAAAAGTTTTATCATGGCTTTAATATTGAGAACTGTACTGGCGATTATTTACAGTCATGTAAAAATGCTCAACATTGTTTTTCTGTGAATAGTTTAGAAGATACACTAAATATTTCTGATTGTTTTGAAATGACCGATTCAATGGATTGTACTATTGCTGGTGGCAATGACTCGCAACTTTCATATGAGTGTACCAGCTTTACTGGTCAATCCTGTTCTTTTGTAAATTTGTCTTGGTATTGTAACAATCTCATGTATTGCCAAGAGTGTTTTAACAATTGTGCTAATTGTTTCGGCTGCGTAGGTCTCCGGCATAAGGAGTATTGCATCTTAAATAAACAATATACCAAGGAGCAGTATGAAGAATTACTACCCAAAGTTATTGCCCATATGCAGAAAACAAAAGAGTGGGGAGAGTTTTTCCCTATTGAATTATCAGCATTTGCTTATAATGAAACATTAGCTCAAGAATATTATCCACTGACTCGAGAGCAGGTAGTAGGAAATAAATGGAACTGGAAGGAAAACGACAGTAAGGAATGTCAAGTGCAGACATATGAGGTTCCTATGGATATTGAGCTGGTGAGCGATGCTATTTGCCACAATATTCTGGCTTGTGAAAAATGCACCAAAAATTATCGAATTGTAAAACCAGAACTCGCTTTCTATAGAAGAATGTCTTTGCCCATTCCCAGGCAATGTCCTGATTGTCGTCACCAAGTTCGCAATGAACGTAAAAATCCTAGAAAGTTATGGACTAGAGTGTGCATGAAATGTAATAAAACTCTTCAGACCACTTTTGCTCCCAATCGGCCTGAAGTTATTTACTGTGAAGACTGCTATTTGCTGGTCACTTATTAAGTTCTATCACTTAAAGTGGCTTACAACTTGTGAAAGCAAAAACTGTAATTCATTGTCAGTTTTTTGCCGATAGAGCGCTCTTCTGTCTTCATTGTGAAACTTAAGCATGTTATCAGAAATAATGATAGAACTTTCTTTTCCTAATTTTTTCTTTTTCAACTGGTGCCGTAGTTTCAGGGGTAACTGAACTGCTGAATTAAGCAGTTGACTAATATAATGTGCTTTTCTTGGCAATGAATAAGCACTTTCTGGAAAGGGGAAATTTGGTAAAAATTGGTGTAGCCATTGATTACTCAACCACCATGACACTCTAGGTGTCGCGAATAGGGGAATTACTTGCGCTGTCCAATAGAGTAAATAAATATCATTTGGTATCGCTATTTTTGACATGTCCAAAGCGTTTTCGGTTACAAGAAAACTTAAGCATATTTGCTCTTCAACATGTCCAGGTTTTCGCCTTATGCCAGCAAGTTCCAAGGCAGCGGTTAATTTCAGTCTGGCCCACCATAATGTTTGAGGGGCAGTGATTACTAATAAATCAATGTCGCTAGTTGGTTTTAAAGCTCCTAGGGCATAAGAGTTTACTAGTAAGATATCTTTTATCTCAGGAATTTTGTTAGCTATCACTCTTAGGACATCAATTTTCTTTCCTAGACCAGCTTGTAATTGAGTATGGGCTGACTTTTGTTTGGTATTACGATTTTTTTCAAAGCTGAGGTTATCCCCATAAAGTGCTAGGCACTGTTGCCACTCAGCATCTGATAGAACTGCTTCATAGGTAAGGCTTCGAATATGACTAAGTTCATAGGAACCATTAATGGCTCTAAAAAAAGCAATTGGCGTTAAGAAAGCAAGTAACTTTTCGGTAGGGAGTGAAACTAGCATGCATTACAAGTTACTAAAAGCGCTTTTTAGATGATTGCTCAAAGCAGCAAAAGTGGTGTCTTCCAATTCATTGCTAACATTTAGATCGGGTGCCAGTGGCCATCCTTTATCAATAAAATTCCTACCAGAAAAACTTTTAGTGCTTGAATATCGAGGGAATATATGAAAATGAACTTCAGGATCTACCATCATGAGCATTAAATAATTAATCTTCTCATAATTAAACAATTCCTTGAGGACATGCTCTACTTCTTTGATGATACCGCCTAGTTCAATGAAACTAGCAGAAGACAAGTGGGAGAAGGCAGTAACGGGCTCTTTTGAGATGAGGATTAATGAACCTAAAGTTACTTGTTTCGGTCTACATAAAAGCTGCCAGCTTTTATATTCTTTAATCATACTTGCGGGGTAGCCGAACTTTTGTAGCGTTACATCCATCATAATTAATGGTAAATAATTAGTCTCACATTATTTCCAAGCCAATCTATAACCAAAACCCCTTACTGTTTGTAAGTACTGCTCATCTTTATGATAATGCTTTTGTAGCTTTTTTCGTAAAAAGTTTATATAGACATCAACTTTGTTAGTGAATGGATCGGCATACATATCCCAAATGTTTTCTAAAATTTCAGATCGAGAAAAAACTTTTTCTGGTAATTGTAGAAAAAGATTAAGCAGCTGAAACTCTTTGGGAGAAAGTTGTAATAGATGGTCATGAATATAGGCCGTTTTGTTTTTTTCGTCCAAACGCAAATTGCGATACATAATTAGTGAATGCACGATTGGTTTTGCTTTGCGGCGATTCAAGGCATGTAAGCGTGCAAGTAATTCACGATGATGTGTGTTCTTGCCAATCATGTCATCGGCCCCAGATTCTAGTGCCACAATCTTGGTATAGGGATCATCTAGTAAGGAATAAATCAGCACAGGAATATCATGGCCTCGCATTCGCACTTCACGACAAATGGCCAAACCATTGGTTTCTTGCAAAATCAAATCTAACACCAAGCAATCATAATGTGTGGTGCCTAGTAAATAGAAAACTTCATCTTTTCTACTTGCGATATCAATGACGTGGTGGGCGTCGGCGAGCTCTCTTTTTAGTGTGTAGGCCACTTCAGGTTCGTCTTCGACAAAAAGTATTTTCATATAAGAGCTCTGTGATCGCCCCAACTATACAATATCTTTCCTTAAAAGAAGATTAAACTTTTACTTTTTTCCTAGTAATCCGCTTTTTCTTAAGTTGCTTTGCTGTGCTTTCTTCTGAAGGTAGGCCACCTTTTACTTTGAACTCTAATTGAGTTTTTTCTTTGTTAACATCAAATTGCACGGTGGCATGAGGTTGGATAATGCCTGACAGTAAGCCATCTGATAAAGAGTCTTCCACATATTCTTGAATAGCTCTACGCATTGGTCTGGCACCAAATTCGCTACTATATCCTTTCTCAATCAGTAGAGTCTTTGCCTTGGGGGTAAAAGTTAGCGTCAAATGATGATCCTCTAAACGCTTATGTAGTTTCGCCAATTCTAGATCAACAATTTTACTAATATGATCTTTGGTTAGAGGACGGAAGACTATCGTTTGATCAATACGATTCAAAAACTCAGGCGTAAAATGTTCTTTTAGTTCAGTCAAAACGGTATCTTTAATTTTGTCATAATTCTTTTCTTCTTGAGTTGTATCCTCACTATTATCAAAGCCAATTTTAGCAGCTTCTCTAGTTAGCTTCTGGGCGCCAATATTAGAAGTCATAATAATGATGGTATTTCTGAAATCTACTTTTCTGCCTCTACCATCAGTTAACCGACCTTCTTCAAGTATTTGCAATAAAAGATTAAATACATCGTGATGAGCCTTTTCTATTTCATCGAAAAGCACAATAGAATATGGTTTGCGTCGAACCGATTCGGTCAACTGTCCACCTTCTTCATAACCGACATATCCGGGAGTAGCACCTACTAAGCGAGAAACATTATGTCTCTCCATAAATTCACTCATATCAACTGTCACCATAGCTTCTTCACTATTAAATACCTCTTTTGCTAAGGCTTTTACTAATTCTGTTTTTCCTACGCCTGTGGGACCTAAAAAGATAAATGACCCAATCGGTCTTTGATGGCTCGCTATCCCCACACGTGAACGACGAATTGCCCGAGCAATAGCATGAATGGCTTCATCTTGACCAATTACTTGTTTTTCTAAGGCTTTTTCTAAATTTTGTAAGCGTTCACTTTCCGTTTTCAATAGGCGAGTAATGGGAATACCTGTCATTAGTCCAATTACATGAGCAATGTCTTCAGTTAATACTTGTTGATCAGCATGTGGGGTTGAGACCGTCGCTGCTTTTTCTGACTTAATTTCTTCGTTAAGTAATACTTCTTGTTCTCGCAAGCTTGCTGCTGTTTCGTAATCTTGCTCAGCTACCGCTTGTTCTTTTTGCCCGATAAGTGCTGCTAGTTTCTTCTGTAACTTCTTGAGATTGTCGGTAGTCCTGTAAGAGCGAATGCCTTTTTGTGAAGCAGCTTCATCAATAAGATCAATCGCTTTATCAGGTAAAAAACGGTCACCAATATAGCGCTTCGACATATACACTGCAGCCTGAATGGCTTCATCAGTAATAGTCAGCTGATGATGAGTTTCAAATGCTTTTTTTAATCCTTTCAAAATTTGCACGGCATCTTCTGGGGTTGGTTCTTCAACTACCACTGGTTGAAAGCGTCTCTCCAAGGCGGCATCGTTTTCAATATATTTACGGTATTCATCTAAAGTGGTGGCGGCAATTACTTGTATTTCTCCCCGGGAAAGTGAGGGCTTTAAGATATTGGCCGCATCCATTCCACCTTCTGAACTGCCAGCACCAATTATAGTATGAAATTCATCAATGAAAAGAAGAATATTACCAGCATCTTTAGCCTCGTTAATCACTGCTTTGATACGTTCTTCGAATTCTCCACGGTATTTTGTACCGGCTACTAAAGCAGCCATATCTAAAGTAAGTATGCGCTTTCCTAATAAACTGTCCGGTACTTCCTCTTGCACAATTTTTTGAGCCAAGCCTTCAGCGATAGCGGTTTTTCCTACCCCCGGTTCACCAATTAAAATAGGATTGTTCTTGGTGCGTCGATTAAGAATACTAGTTACACGAGCAATCTCTTTTTCACGACCAATAATTGGGTCGAGCTTTTTACCGTTTCTTGCCTGGGCTGTAAGGTCAATCGTAAAATAGTTTAGCGCCGGAGTGTCACCAGGTTCACGTTTCTGTTTCCTATCAGCCACAGCTGCGCGACTATTTCGATGTTTCGATGGTTGCTGCATTTGATTGAAAATGCTTCCTAAGAAATTACCAAAGAATGCTTCCAAAGGATCATTCTTTGGATCATTTTCTTGTGTAGCTGGCGCATTGCTTTGTTGCTGGAACAACTTTTCAATCTCTTCCCGAATTCTAGTTGGTGAAACGTTAAGGCTTTCTAATACTGATGCTGCTGCTGTCTGTTTTTGACCGACTAAAGCTAATAATAAATGTTCGGTGCCCACATTATTATGCCCATATTTAAATGCTAGCGCAGTGGCATTCTCAATAATTTGTTTAGCTAATTCGGAAAGGCCATTTTTTAAAACATCTTTATCGGGAACCTGATGACCGGTACGAGTATTGAGAATTTGACTAACACTGTCTTTTGAGATACCTAAATTTTGTAGAATTACACTCCCTAGGCCATTTTGCTGATCGAGAATACCAAGCAAAATATGCTCAGTGCCAATAAAGGGTAATTTCATTTGTGCAGCTTCTCTCTGAGCAACAATTAAGGCTTGTTTGGCCTCTGAAGTAAACTTGCTAAAAAAATCATTCATAATTTGGGGGATTATTGGAGGGTGATTAGCACTCTGACAATTATACTGCTAACTATATTATTTGCAATCCTTACAAATAATATATTCTAATTTTCTTCATTCATTTGCTATTTTTCTGCACGCTTCGGCTTGCTGAATTTTTTATTCACTATTCTAATACTTTGTTTTCGATGGCCTGATCCAAAAGTGCTGATGGTAAAGGACTATGCTGGGAGGGGATAGCTACAGGAACATTTTCGTTAATATGATTCATTTCAATCCTCAATTGTATGACCATCTTTTGGGCGGCATCATTGGGTGATTGGATTTGTAAAGTGCCATCAATTTTTCTTAAATAATGACTATTTTTCCCAATATATAGTCTGCCTTCAAATGTACTAGAAGTAATTAGCCGAGAAAGTAGAGGGTCCGCTGGTACCCGAGCTAAAAAAGCAGCGATGCCTTCTTGGTCCAGGCTTACTGTTAATTGATGAGCAACCTCCTCGCTCATCTGTACCTCTTGGGCTTCTTGTACACGGAAGTATTTGCTGCCAACTACTTGTTCTTTTGGCAGGCCTTTGAAGTTATCAATAGTAGCAATAATACTATTGTACCAACTTAATTGAGGAATACTTTGAATATTCTCTGGTAAAGAAAACCATTGATCAAGCCATTGTTCCACTATTGTGTCCAGTAGATGGCCATCAGTACCAGAAAAATGAACAGTATTTAATTTGATGAATTTAGTGCGATTCGCATCTTTCGCTGAGGTAATATTAAGTATCCCTTGAGTAGATGAGGCAGAATCATCGTCTGTTACTGCTAAAGTAATATGCATATCAGCGATGCTCTGAGCTGGTTGATCCCGCCAATTTTCCCGGATAGTTGCAGTCCAATGATCACTTGCTCGTGTGTTTCTATGTAAGTACAGATCAAAATTTTCTACCAGGGAGCCACTGTGAACATTGTATAAGGTATTGATAGCCTGACTAATAATTTCTTGTGCGCTTGGTGCCGGCGGTACCGGATTTGTTGTGCTCTCAATTCCTTGAAAAAAAGTGCAGCCGGAAAGAGCGAAAATAGATAAACTAGCAAGCAGGTGAGAAGCGTGAGTGTTCATAATTTGGGGGCGCGAAAGTTTTTGCCTTTCCAAATGGGGCGCGGAATAAATTCAGGAAACTCAACTGTTCCTCCTTTAGCCTTAACTGTATCAATCGTTCGAACTAGTTTAGTGATATAGTGATGTAAGTCTCGAGGGTTGGGAATGTATTTTACAATAAATTGCCCGCCACCAATTACTTGTAATTTACCATAATTAAATATGCCTTGGAAAAAATTTTCATAGCTAAAAGATGTGTCTTTGATACCTTCCAACTTAAGTTCCCGAGTATAATTAAAAAAGAAACCTTTAGGCACAATTTTAACTAAACGTGAATCAGTAATAATACAAACTGAACGATACCACAGGGACCAAGCGGCCATAATGGTGGTAATAACTGCCAAAAATAGCAAGGAAAAGAATAAACCTTGGATATAACCATTAAAAGGTAAATTGAACATCCGGATAATTAAATATCCCAGAAAGCCTAGAATAGTGGCTGCTCCTAGATAAACAAATAATTGTTCGAGTATTCTTCCCAAAAGACGTAGGGGATGTCGATGTGAATAGAAAAGAATTTTTTCATCGCGCCCTTGGCCGGCAAAGTGATATTGATTATAGCTCATGAAATAGTCGATAAATAGGCAATAAAATTGATCAATGCTGCTATAAATCCCAAAACCCACAAACCGCTAAATACGATAATACTAGGAACAGCATGAGGTCCAAGAGCTTTTTGTTTATAGAGTTGCACTGCAGATAGACTATGCACAGCGAATAATACTAAAACAGCCAAGCTAGATAAAATGGTGAGAAGGTACATATACAATCAATTCGTAGGCAGTGTATCAAAACCTACTTAAGTACTGCAAAAGTATGTTAGAATGAAAAGATAACTATTTAAAGGATCGCGAAATGAAAACAATATTAGGTTTGGGAAATGCCACTATGGACTATTTGCAGGTAATAGAAACTTTCCCTAGGCCCAATACGAAATCTCAGTCTAAACATGCTGAATTACAAGGAGGGGGATCCGCTATGAATGCTCTAGTGATGCTAGCCCGTCTGGGCAATACCTGCTTGGCGTATTCAGCTGTTGGCGCTGATCCTATTGGAGAAATGATTGTCAAAGAGTTAAACGCCTATGAGGTACAAACTAATTTCATTCAAACAATTTCTCAAGTTCCATCGTCACTATCCTCAATATTAGTGACAGCATCAGGTCAGAGAACTATTATTGGCAATTATCAGTTAGAAGGTCGACTCTTTTCGGGAAATATTGACGCCATTCCTTGGTCTACAATTGATTTGATCCATTTAGATGGACATCATATTAATGCTGCCCTAATTCTAGGCCAAGCGGCACAAAAAAAGAAAGTATTAGTATCTTTGGATGGGGGACATTGTACCCCTGGTATAGAAAAGCTCTTAC
The DNA here is from genome assembly GCA_016207805.1 of Candidatus Abawacabacteria bacterium. NCBI lineage: Bacteria > Candidatus Abawacaibacteriota > Candidatus Abawacabacteria bacterium. The sequence goes on from JACQZO010000002.1 coordinate 58,632, forward strand.
CATATATTGATATACTGATTACTTCAGCAGAGTTTCCAGGAAAGTTAAGAATACAGTCGTTATCCGCGTTCAAAAAACTTGCGCCTAAAGCCAAGGTGATAATCTCTACTGAAGGCGAAAAAGGTGTGAAATTACTAATGCCGGATGCCACCCTTCGTTCTTTTCCCGCTTTCCCTTGCAAAGTAACTGATACTACGGGAGCGGGAGATGTGTTCCATGGAGCCTTTCTTCACCACTATTTGCATAATGGGAATGTTGAAGATGCTATTCTATTTGGTCAAGCGGCCGCATGCTTAAAGTTGCAGCATTTGGGAGCGAGAAAGGGTATGCCCACAGAACAGATGATCAGAGCATTTTTACGGCAAAAGAATTAAAGTGCTTGTTCTATAGTAGCTGCGCCTAAACACTCATCGTCTCGATAAAAAGCAATAGTTTGGCCTGGTGTAATTGCTCTCTGGGCAATGGCAAAGTGTATCTCGCCATTTCGCATAATGGTACATGCTTGATCTGGTTGGCGATAACGGACTTTTGCTGAACAAGGAAGTGGCAATGCCGGAGTTTGATTAATCCAATGGAAGTCGCTTGCCCTTAATGAATTACTAAAAAGCGCTGGATTATCTTTTCCTTGGGCGACAGTGATAGTGTTTTGGGTTGTATCAATATTGACCACAAACCACGGCTCGGACGATGATGAGTGATTTTGGATAGTAAATCCATGTCTTTGACCAATAGTATATGTATGGGCGCCGTCGTGTTTGCCAATAGGTTTTCCTGCTAGATCGAGTACCGAACCTGTTTGTGCCGGCAAGCGATAATACAAAAAGTCTTTCAAATCTACTTTTCCAATGAAGCAGATACCTTGGCTATCTTTTTTTTGAGCTGTACTTAGGCCAAATTGTTCTGCTAGGGCACGCACTTCTTCTTTAGTCATCTCTCCTAGAGGGAAAAGTGAATGGCTTAACTGTTCTTGTGTCAGTCGGCATAGAAAATAACTTTGGTCTTTTTTGGTATCTTTGCCTTTAAGGAGATGAAATGTTCCTTCACCATCTTCACATACACGTGCATAGTGTCCAGTGGCCATCTTTTCTGCACCTAATTTAGCTGCTTCTTGCCACATCAAATCAAACTTCATGAAACGATTACACAGAATATCGGGGTTGGGTGTTCTACCAGCAGCATATTCTTGATAGAAATATTCAAGAACATGCTGGCGGTATTGAGCTTCGCAATCAATTGTTTTAAAGGGGATGTCCAATTGTGCTGCTACAGTTAATGCGTCTCGACGATCTTGTATCCATGTACAGGTGCTATTTTTCTCCTCTTCAGGGCTCGACCAATTTTTCATAAAAATACCGAATACCAAATCAGGATTTTTTTGTTTAATTAATGCTGCAGTAACTGATGAATCTACTCCCCCTGACATTGCTACGGCAATTTTCATAAATACAATGCTAAGCTGAATAATAGTAAAACGTAGTAATTGGCAATGTTTTTCGCTAAAGACAATACAATCTGAGGGCAAAGAAAACAAATTCTGATATAATAGTAGGAATACTCAAAGTATAACAAATACTAATAACCATATTTTTATGTTAAGTGCTCAAGCATTTTCTTCTCAAAAAAGTTTCGTAATGTATAAAATAGCTGCGTTACTGACTGCAGGTATTACTGCTGTTGCGGTAATGATACCTTCTAGCGCTGCTGCCCAAACAGTAAATCCTGATGCCAAGGCCAAATTAATCCTTTCTCCAGAAAGTGGATCTTATGCAGTTGGAGCAATTATTCCTATTCAAGTATTACTTGATACGCAAGGCTTATCTGTAAGCCAAGTTGATTTTAGATTAAAATATGATCCTACTCTACTGGAGGTACAAGATGGTGACCTTGAACGAGCGGGCACACAAATAAAAGATGGTGATTTGTTTGAAGTACTATTGTCGACTTCACCAGTAGATGCTCGTGCTGGTACTATCCAATATTCAAAAATCGCTCTTAGTGAAGAAAAGTATTACAAAACTAGTGGTCAACCAGGAAAATTAGTGCTGATTAACTTTAAGGCACTAAAGGTTGGTACTCCCACAGTCCGTTTTGAGACTACTGGCACTGCAGGCATTCAATTAACCAAAATCTATCGTTCAAGTGATGATGCTCAAGTCTTGGGTGAGGTAACCAATGGAGAATATATTATTAGAGCAGCTACTGCTAGCGCTAGTCCTACGGCAACAGCAACCGTTCAGCCAACAAGCAGTCCTACCGCTACCACAACACCAACACCATTACCATCACCAACTCAAGCTCCTTCAGCCGCACCGGTAGCCAAGCCTGTTATTAGTATGACTATAGATAAAACTATGCTGAAAGCTGATGGTAAAGATAAAGCGCAAGTGAAGGTGTCACTTAAAGATAAACAGGGCTTGGCTGTAGCTAATACCAAACTACAACTATCTTTGATTGGTAATGCTACCATTACTCCAGTAAGCCTTTCCACAGATGCTCAGGGGCAAGCAGTGGCTACTCTGACAGCAGGCACACAGGCTGGATCCATTAGCATCATTGCTAGGTTGGAATCAGATGCGTCGGTATCTACTACATCTCAAGTTACTACTATACTTGCATCAGCATCTTCACCTTCTGCTACCGCCACCCCCACCCCCACGACTCGTTCTACTGCTACACCAAAGCCAATTCCTGCGCCTAACACTCTCAATCAAGTTGGTCCAGCAGCATCATTGTCCTTGGCAGTCGCTCTAGCTTTGATCAGTTCTTTATATCTAGGACTACGTCGCCAGACTAGCGTAGTGAAAAAATAATCAGAGACACACAATTAAAAATCAAGTTACAACTCTTGAGACGGTATAGCAAGGCCGCTCTCAAGAGTTATATTTTGCATTGTATTCTGCTTCCTTTATAATCCTTTTGCTTCCTCTTTATTATGTCTAGGATACTATTTTTTATTGGGTCTGCTTGTGTGGTGGCTGGTATCGCTTATGGTGCTAGCCAATATTGGGTTACTGAGCCAGTGGTTGAAACTCCACAAGCAACTGTGTCATCTGTGCCTGCTTCATTAGATGAGTTGCCTGAAGTAAAGCCAACAGTAGCGGTAAAGGCAGTTTCGAGTACACCTACTCCAGTAAAAAGACCACCGGAAAAGTTAGTGATATTGGCTGAAAGTTCTACACCTGGAAAGGACAGTAAAGATCCTTACATTAAACAAGGAAAAAACTTTATTTCCCTAGCTAAATTCCCAGAGGCACAAAATGCCTTTAAGCAAGCGGATCAAAATGATCCAGTAGCTCTCTATTACAACGGTTTGATGGCTACTTATTTTGGCGATCGTAGCCAAACTGAAAATGCCTTTAATGCCATAAAGTCATTGCCAAATGTTGATGCGAAAATAAATGCCAACATTCAAAAGATTACTGATACCTATGCTCTATTCGATACATACCAAGATGCCCGATCCGAATTCTTAGCAACTTTATTGGCTAAGCAATTATTAGTAATTGGAGAAGTGGACTTGGCTATTGGTAAATTGGAATATGTTCAGAACAAAGTAGCTGACTATACAGATATCAATACTTTACTAGGTGCTGCTTATCTGATTAAGGGTAACTATGAGAAAGCAGTTAATATATTATCTAAAGCTTTACCTAATGATCGACCAGAAGTCTATTATTGGCTGGGTGTGGCTCATCTCTACCAGCAGAATTTCAATAAAGCAATTGGTGCTTTTCAGCTCTCTTTGAATAAAGGTTATCGGCCGACATTCAAACCACATGAAAAAATGGGGGATGCCTATTTAACTATGAATAATTTTGAGCAAGCGGTGACTGAATATAAAACGGCGTTTGATAGCCTGGAAGGTTCTCAGTATATTGATTTATATATTCGACCAGTGTGGATACTAATTGATAAATTGGCACGTCCCGAAGAGGCCTTACTCGTTGCCAATCAGGCCATAAGCCGACTCCCTCAAAATGCAATGGCGCACAATCTAGTTGGTTGGGCCCAATTAGCTTTAGGCAACTTCACTGAAGCAAAATTAGCCTTAGAAAAGTCTATTTCACTGGATATAACTTTAGCTGCCACTTACTTAAATTTGGGTAATTACTACCGCAGCCAAAATGATTTGATCCAAGCAAAAGTAAATTATGAAAAGGCTGTTTCATATGACAAACAAGGCTCTATCGCTAGAGCAGCTCGAGCAAATCTACAAAGTTTAGTAACTCAGGTTCCTGAAGGCAGTACTGGTGCTGTTTTTAATCCCATACCTTAAACATGTCGGTCATAGCAAAAAAGTATCTCGGCCAACATTTTTTACATGATCGTAAAGTATTGACGGATATCGTGAAAGCCGGACAAATCGAGCCCGAAGATATAGTATTAGAGATTGGAGCTGGACAGGGCATTCTCACAGAAGAATTGGTAAAGCTGGCAAAGCAAGTGATTGCATATGAAATTGATAATGAATGTTTTCCCATATTAGATCAGTTGGCAAAAATACATGCGAATCTAACTATAGAAAAGCAATCGGTACTTGATGCCAAGCCACCATTGGGGCCATATAAAGTGATTGCCAATATTCCGTATTATCTTACTGGTACTATTCTCCGTTTGTTTCTTCATATATTTAATCATCAACCAAAACTTTTAGTATTATTGATTCAAAAAGAGGTTGCAGCCAAAATAATTAGCTCAGAAAGTTCTTTATTGTCTTTAGCGGTGCAAGTATTTGGTAAGGCAACTATTGTGCGCCAGGTAGGCAAAGGGGCGTTCACACCGCCTCCTCAAGTTGAATCCGCAGTGATTCGGATTGTTCAACATATGTCTCCAGTCCTTACTGTCGATACTGATTCATTTTTCCGATTTTTACGTCCCTGTTTCCAGGGTAGCAGAAAGCAGGTGCAGGCTACTATTCGCCAACAAGTAGGCTTGTCTCGTGAGCAGGTCATCGATATGCTGCAGGGGCTCAATATTGATCCCCGTATTCGTCCCAGCAAATTAAACTTAGCCACATGGGAAAAGATAGTACAAACATTCCTGCCATATACCAATTGGCAAATTACAACTTCACCATCCCCGAAGAGTTGATCGCCAAAGAACCAGTCGAACCCAGAGATCAGGCTAGGTTATTGGTTTATTATCGAAAGACGAAAAAAATACAGCATCACTATTTTTATCAGTTACCGGATCTTTTAGGTCCTGAAATTGCGTTGGTTGCAAATACTTCCAAAGTGTTTCTAGCCCGCACTTTTGCTCAAAAAGTAGAGGGAAATAGCGAAGTGGAAATATTATTTGTTCGTAATCGAGAAGATTCACTATGGGAAACATTAATGCGACCTGGTAGACGAGTTCATCAAGGGCAGCATATTAGATTCGTTGATGGTTCGGAAGCAGAATTAATTAGCAAAGATGATGGTGTTTGTCTTTTAGACTGGCAACAAACTAATCCAGAAGAGTTTTTTCAACGCTTTGGCCAGTTGCCATTGCCACCTTACCTGGCTGGCTCAAAAGCCACGCAAGGCGACTACCAAACAGTATATGCTAATCAAATAGGTTCATCAGCTGCACCGACTGCGGGTTTGCACTTTACCGAGAGTTTGTGGCGAAAACTAGCAAACGCTCATCCTTGCTATGAAGTTTGTTTGCACGTGGGATTAGGGACATTTAAACCGATTCAAGAAGCAGACATTAGAAATCATTCTATTCATGAAGAATATATTGAATTGTCAGGACCAACAGCAAACGCGCTAAATGCATGGAAAAAAGCAGGAAAAAAGATTTGTGCTATTGGTACCACTAGTCTGAGGACGTTAGAAAGTTGCTTCAGAAACAATAACTTTCAGCCATACCATGGGACAACATCATTATATTTGTACCCCGGCAGACAGCTCCAAGCAGTGGATATGCTCATAACCAATTTTCACACATCAGAATCTACATTATTAGTATTGGTCGCAAGTATTGTCGGTCTAGAAGAACTGCAGAGAATTTATACAGAAGCAGTTGAACAAAAGTATCGATTCTTCAGTTTTGGTGATGCAATGATGATAGTCTGATTATTTCTAGACTAGATGTAGGAGAGGAGTGGAATCTTATGCATAGAGAATTCAGTTAGGCTTCACCGCTGCGCTGGGGGTGTCTTCGTAGTTATTTAATGGTACAATACTAAGAATATTTATTTAAATCATATGACTGAAGGACCACAATTTACTCAATTTAACAGGTTAGCAGCTGAAATGGAAAAGTATTATAGACAATTGCCTGAATATTCCACGCCTGAGTCTGAGAGTGGACGAAATGCACTTACTGCGCATATTAGAAATGAGGTGGCACAAATAACTCAGTTAAGATCAGCCTCTGTAGCCGCACAAGAAGCGTGGGTTCTTGCTACAACAAAAGCTTTGATTGGTGCTTCCATTGAGCTTATGAGAAAGCAGATAAGAAGACAAAGTGCAATTGGTGTTGGTCCTGGCTTAGTAGCCGATGGTTTAGCTGCTCTAGCTGCAGGGTTAGTGTTGTCACCTGCTACTTTTGATGCGGGATTAGTTAAAGAGTTGGCAGATCTGGATGATAAGGATAGTCCAGCTGACTCGTATGTACCTCATATTCAGCGAGCTATCAAGTCTGGATTATTGCCAGCGGATACTGATATTGCCAGTGCTGTAGCAGCTATTGAGCAACATAGAAAAAAACAAGCTTAGATTCCCTAAGCTTGTTTTTTTTAGATCTACAATTTTGATTAGAGTGGAAACTAACGTTTACTCCACTGAGGTGCACGACGAGCTCTCTTCAAACCTGGTTTCTTTCTTTCCTTCATACGAGGATCACGAGTAAGGAAGCCGGCCTTCTTTAATACTGGACGTAAAGCAAGGTCCATAGTGGTCAGGGAGCGAGCAATGCCATGAGAAATGGCTCCAGCTTGGCTCATTAAACCACCACCATGAACGAAGATAGTTACATCAGTAACCTTTTCCATCCCTACAGCTTTGAGCGGTGCCCATACGGCTTGGAATTGAGCTGGTGTCTTTAGATACTCTTCAAGAGGTTTTTCATTGATAGTAATTTTTCCTGCGCCTTTAGCAAATAAACGAACTTTTGCTGTTGAAGTTTTGCGATGACCGTTAGCGTAAAAATATTCTTTGGCTGTCATATACTAAACTAGAGAGTTAGAGATTGTGGCTTTTGGGCAATATAAGGATGCTCTTCACCAGCAACTATTTTGAGATGAGCAAGCATGGCGTCTCCTAATCGTGTTTTGGGTAACATACGACGTACGGCGTCTTTGATTACTCTTTCAGGATCTTTTGCCAATATTTCTTTGAGGCTTGCCTGATAAAGGTTACCCATATACTGACTATGATTATAGTACATTTTCTGGGTAAGTTTATTACCAGTCACTTTAACTTTTTCACAGTTGATCACAACTATGTAATCTCCATGCAAGGCATGAGGAGTGAATTGGGGACGATGCTTGCCGCGAAGCATGAAAGCAATTTTACTTGCTAATCGCCCTAAAATTTTGCCATTAGCATCGACTAGATGCCACTTAGCTTCAGGTTCTTGATGGGATTTGATAACAGAGGTCTTCTTCATAACAGAAATGAGCTTTAAGAAACAAATGATACTTCTATTTGGGGAGCTGCGTCAGTGACTCGGGGAAGTTTCTTTCGTAAACGGACAAAACCAGAACTTCTTGAGCTCATCTGAGGTTTAATCACTTCCAACATTCTGCGTGTCGCTTTTTCATCATAGAACACTGCATTTAGTTTTCTAATTGCAGTAACTTGATCATCTTTTTTAGCAATAGTGACTAATTTTTCAATAAAAACTTTCAAGATGCGTGCTTTTGCAGTGGTAGTCACAATGCGATCATGCAAAACCAAAGAGGTTGCTAAATTACGCATTAGGGCTTCACGAACTTTTGTGGGGCGGCTGAGTAGGACTCTTTTACGATTATGTCGCATAAAAATTATTCACTTAAATGTAATCCCATTTTGTTTAGGGCTTTCACTACTTCAGTAATTCCTTTTTTACCAAATCCACGTAAATTACTGAGTTGTTTTTCGGTATAGGTAAGGAGCTCTTCTACTGAACCAATGCCATTGTTGATTAAAGCATTTTCAGAGCGTTGAGAAATTTTTAGTGCTTCAATTGGCGTATACTTTTTCTCGTGTTTAGGCTCGGCCTTTGATTGAGTCGCAGATGCCTTAGTAGCATTTGCTGCTTCACCATCAAACAAAGTCATATATTGGCGCAGAATACGAGCTGCCATAATCACTACTTCTTGAGGACTAATAGTACCGTCGGTAGCAACTTCAATATCTAGTTTATCCAGGTCTGTCATTTGACCAACACGAGCATTGGAAACTTCATAACGCACTTTAGTAACAGGAGAGAACAGGGCATCAATCATAATCATGTCAGCTTCGACTTCACGACGATCACGGGCATTGCTAGGAAGATAACCAATACCATTTTCCACTCGCAATTCCATTTCGATACTGTGGCCCTTTTCTAAGGTACAGATAATTAAGTCATTATTGATAATCTCTACTTCAGCAGGAGTTTTGATTTGAGCAGCAGTAATTTTCCCCTCTTTATTTGCCTTTAAGGTGAGCAAAGCAGGTCCAGAAGAACTTTTTTTCACTCTTAATAGTTTCAAATTTAAAATAATATCAATGGCGCTTTCTTTTACACCAGTTACGGTACTGAATTCATGAGTAACTCCTTTGATTCTAACGGCTGTGACAGCCCCTCCTGGTATAGAAGATAAAATAACTCTACGTAGGGCATTACCAATGGTCATGCCGTAGCCTGAGGGAAGAGGACTTAGAGTAATCAAACTGCGATTATCTCCCAATGATTGACTGGTAACTTTGGTAAGTTCGAAGTTGATCATGAGCTTGGTAAATAAATAATATTAACGTGAATAGAACTCTACGATTGCCTTGCTGTTGATATTTACTTTTTCTAAGTCTTCATTTGAAGGCATGCTGATAATTTGCCCTTTACCTGTTTTTGCATCAAATTTGAGCCAGCTAGGCAATTGTACTTTTAAAGTTTTTTGGTCAGCAATGGCTGTTTCTAAATCTTTGAGATTAATTTCAAAGATGTCTTCTGGGGTGAGTACGCGAGAAGCTGTCTTTACTGTGCGACCATTTACCTTCACATGACCATGACTGATAATCTGGCGGGCAAAGTTTGGAGATGGTGCAATACCAGAGCGAAACACGACTGAATCTAAGCGCATCTCCAAAATACTTACTAAGAAATTACCAGTAGAGCCCTTCTGACTAGCTGCCGTATCGTAGGCATTACGTAGTTGAGCTTCACTAAGACCATAAATTCTTTTTGCTGATTGTTTAAATCTTAACTGCTTACCATACTCAGATAATTTTCTACCACCCTCTTTACCATGCATACCTGGTGCATAGGGTCTAATTGTCACTGGACATTTAGCAGATAAACATTTTGCCCCTTTGAGAAAAAGTTTATAACCTTCTCTGCGACAAAGACGACATTTGGGTCCTGATGTTGTTCTCATGAGAATATAATAGTTTAATTGTTATACGCGACGTGGTTTTTTCTGTCTGCAGCCATTGTGGGGAACAGGAGTAACGTCGCGAATAGATACAATAGAAATGCCATTTGCTTGAAGTGCTCTTACTGACTGTTCACGGCCACTACCAACTCCACGGATATAAACGTGGGCTTTAGTAAAACCAAAATTTTTCAGCTTGGTAGCCAAATTTGCTGCCGCTACAGATGACGCATAAGGTGTTGGCTTTCTAGACCCTTTGAAACCCGCAGCTCCAGAACTTGTCCAAGCTAATACATTACCCTCTAAATCACAGGCAGTGATGAGCGTGTTATTGTAGGTAGCACGGATATGAATTTCACCTTCTGGTACATTACGCAAAATGCGCTTCTTTACCTTTTTTTGAGGCGCTTCAGTCTCTTCTTGTTTCTGAGGAATTTCCTTTTTATCGGCCATAAATAGACAAATTTAAATCTTTAAGTCTTAGTAAGTGCGACTCTACCACTACCCATAGTAACTCTTTTTCCTCTTTTGGTTCTGGCATTAGTGCGGGTACGCTGCCCTCTTAGTGGTAAGCGTTTCTTATGTCTGTCTCCGCGGTATGATCCGATGTCTTGCAAGCGCTTAATATTTTGAGAAACAGTTCTACGCAAGTCACCTTCTACAGGAATAGTGGATATGGCAGCACGAATTGCATTCAACTCTTTCTCGGTTAAATCCTTTACTTTGGTTAAAGGACTTATTTTGAGGTCATTAAGAATTTTATTGCTCAATGATCTACCCAGACCATAAACAGATAGCAATGCTATTTCAATGTTTTTATTCTCATTAAGGTTGATGCCGGCAATACGGACAGACATGGAGAGTAACTTTAAAAATGAAAGATTAACCTTGTCGTTGCTTATGGCGCTTATTCTTTTTACAGATAATGCGCACAATGCCATTCCTTTTGACTACCATACAGTCACGACAAATTTTTTTTACAGAGGCGCGAACTTTCATAATGATTATTTCTTTCGAAAGGTAATGCGTCCTTTCTTTAAATCGTAAGGACTTAGCTCAATAGCCACTATATCTCCAGGTAAGATGCGAATGAAGTTCTGACGTATTTTGCCTGACACATGCGCCAATATCACTTGCTTTTGAGGTTCTCCACCTGCTTTACCAGGAAAGGCAACCTCTACGTAGAAAGTGGCATTGGGCAATGCTTCAATTACAACGCCTTCTACCTGAATTACATCTTTAGCCATTGAACTATAAAAGTGGGCTTTAAAAAGCGTTAAGAATCTACACTAGATGTTCTGTTTCTGCAAGTCTTTCTTGCGCAACTGTAGAAATGGCTTCTTGACAGGCAAAATATCCCAATTATGCCGTTAATACCTGATGTCCTTTTTCAGTAATAGCAATAGTGTGTTCAAATTGGGCGGATAGAGAGCCGTCACAAGTTTTCACTGTCCAGTTCACATCGTCTATATCTACTGCACAGTCACCCAGGGTAAGCATCGGCTCAACAGCTAGCACCATGCCCTTTTGTAGGCGCAGCCCTTGGTGTGCTTTGCCAAAGTTGGGAACAGCAGGGGGCTCGTGTAATTTTCGACCAATGCCATGTCCAGTTAAATCTCTCACCACACCAAGCCCCGCTTGTTCTGCATATTTTTGAATAGCCGCGCCAATGTCACCAATAGTATTGCCTGGTTTTATTTGTTTAATCCCTTGCCATAATGCCTCTTCAGTTACTTGCAATAATCTTTGTGCCTCAGCACTAATTTTACCAACTGGTACAGTAATCGCCGAATCGGATTGCCAACCTTGCCAAATCAAGCCTAAATCTAAACTGATAATATCGCCTTCTAATAGTATCCTTTCACTAGGAAAAGTATGTACTACTTCATCATTTACCGAAGTACAAAGTGTGTAAGGATAACCGTTATATCCTTTGAATGACACCTGGGCTCCTTGCTCTTTGATGAGTTGTTCTGCTAAAGCATCAAGGCTTAGTGTGGTAATACCTGGCTTTACAGCGACTCGAAGCTTTTCCAAAACAAAACGAAGTTTCTTACCAGCTTCAGCCATAATGGCAATTTCAGCATTAGTTTTTATCATATTCATGATGCTTTTATTAGATCAGCTAATAATTTGTTACTCTGCTTGGTTTTTAATTTTAAAAGAGGGGATAATTGATTGAAGATATCCTTGGTCACATCCATAACTGCTTGATTACCATCCACTGTTAGCACTTTTCCCTGTTTTCTATAGTGATCAATCACCGGCAATGTTTCCTGTTTGTATTTTGCGAAGCGTACTTTTATCGATTCGGGATTATCGTCAGCTCGATGAATAAGTAAGCCACCGCATAAATTACAAATAGTATTTTGATAATCGGGGAGAAAGATAGCATTACATTTACTACAAATCCGTCTTTTTTCTAATCTAGTTATTGCCTCATCTTCATCAAGCTCGATATTAATAGCTAAGCTTTCTCGATGTTTTTGTGTGATCATCTCATCAAAGCTTACCGCCTGATCATAACTTCTGGGTACTCCGTCAAAGATCACCCCTTGGATTGCTGCGGCATTATCTAAGAAGTCAGCAATTCTAAGTAAAATAATACCAGGAGGCACCAAGCCACCTTTGTTGATTATGGAACGAATCTCGTTACCTGCAGGTGTATCTTTGGTAGCTAAGGAACGCAGCTCTGCGCCAGCCTCAAAAATAGGAAAATTTAATGCTAAAGCTAAAGCCTTTGCTTGGGTGCCTTTACCAGAACCTTGAATGCCGAATAGTAATATATCCATGAAATCTAAAAGCGAAAATCTAAATGGTCACTCAGACCATAGCAAAAAAAACATAAAGCCTCCATCCAATGAGATGTAATCTAACTTTTGGTTATCGACTTATAAACTCTCTAATAGAGCTTCTCATAATCTTGCATCATCAATTGAGCATTGATTTGACGCACGATTTCTAATACCACTCCTACGATAATAATTAAGCCAGCACCGGAAATGAGTAATGGTACATTAGTCTGTAATTGAGAACCAATTACTTGAGCTAACATTGGCATGACTGCGACAAAGCCTAAGAAAATTGCGCCTAAAAGGGTGATCTTTTGAGATACACTTCTTAAATAGTGTGCTGTTTCACTACCTGGACGAATGCCAGGAATATAGCTACCACGCTTTTGTAAGTTTTCTGCTACTTGGTCCGCATTGAAAGTAATTGATACGTAAAAGAATGTGAAGGCGATAACTAGTAGAAAATAGAGAGATAAATAAAGCCAATTATTAGCATTGAAATTATTTACTAACCATTTAGCTGTCTCAGCTAACCATGGCGTTCGAGCATTTTGAAAGAAAGCAGCAATTAAAGAAGGAAATGAAATGAAAGAAACAGCAAAAATAATTGGCACCATACCAGCTTGATTGATACGAAGGGGGAGAGTGGAACTTCCTGCTGTACCTCGAGCTTGCAGACCTGCATGGGTAATGGGAATAAGTCTTTGTGCTTCAGTAATAAGTATAATCAGTATAGTAAGCGCTACTGTGAACACCAATATGCCCAGCAAAGGGAGAAGATAAGAAGCATCAACTTGAGTAAGATCCAAGGCAGGACCAAGAATGAGTGGGATACCAGCCAAAATGTTAGCGAAAATTAAGACGGATATACCGTTACCAATGCCTTTTTCTGAAATAAGTTCACCAAGCCACATAGCCACCATAGTACCAGCAGTAACAGCTAGCATAATAAAAAGCATATTTCCCCAAGAAGCATCAGCTATGATCGGTGCCTGATCACCAGTCAGATTTAAATCCAATAAGCGAATCATACCGTAAGCCTGAAGAAAACCTAAAGGTACGGTAAGAAAACGAGTATATCGATTGATTTTTTCTCGACCAGCATCACCTTCTTTAGATAAATTCTCGAGGGAAGGAACAATAACTGCGAGCAATTGAACAATAATAGATGCGGTGATATAAGGAGAAATTCCCATCAACATAATAGAGAATCTCTCTAGTCCGCCTCCGGTCAATAAACTAAATGTGCCTAATAATTGATTGTTTTCCAACAGACCACGGATGCTATCAACATTTACACCAGGTACCGGTATATGAGCAAATAAACGGAAAAGCGCAACAATGAATAGAGTAAACAAAATCTTTCTGCGGATTTCTTTACTGTGAAAAATTTGTTTGATATGAAGCCACGTGGAATTCATGATAGGAAGCTTATTTTAATAGCTCAATAGTGCCACCAGCTTTCTCAATTGCTTCTTTCGCTTGTGCTGAACATGCATGGGCTTCAATATGAAGCTTTTTCTTCAACTCACCATAACCTAAAATCTTAACTCTCTTCTTAGTGGAGCTAATCAGGCCACTTTTCTTTAGTTCATCGATGGTTACTTTTTCACTTTTCAAGCCATCCAAATCAGCGATATTTACTACCTGAAAAAAAACTTTATTAACATTATTAAAACCACGCAATTGTGGTAATCGTTGAATTAAGGGAGTTTGATTACCTTCAAATCCAGGACGGAATTTACTACCAGCACGTGAGTTTTGTCCCTTACAGCCACGAGTAGAGAAACTACCGTGACCAGAGCCATCACCACGACCGACGCGCTTCTTATTTTTTCGAGCTTTGGGATGGGGAGCGAGTGTGTGTAACATAAAATATACTTATTAAAATCGCTATTATTATTTTTCCGTACCTTGAGCAGATTTAGCAGGTTCTTCTACCATACGCAAAGCTGCTAAAGCTTTTAAAGTTGCGTATGCAGTATTGATCTTATTGTTAGAACGGTGTGACTTACTCAAAATATTATTGATACCAGCTAGTTCTACTACAGTGCGTACTGAACCTCCTGCAATTACACCTGTTCCAGTATATGCAGGCATGAGGATTACTACTGAGCTTTTGAATTTACTTTTGACATGATGGGCAATGGTGTCTTTGAATAAAGCAACATTGATCATATTCTTCTTCGCCTGGTTGACTGCTTTTTTTACTGCAGTTGCCACTTCATCTGATTTTGCGATACCTAAGCCAACTTTCCCTTTGCGATTACCAACAACAACAGCGGCTCGAAAGCGCATTCTACGACCACCAGCCACTACACGAGTAACACGATCTACCTGGATGACTTGTTCATCAAATTCACTTCGAGGTCTAGGTGTGCGAGAAGAGTTATTCTTTTTCATAAATCAATCAAAACTTTTAAAATGTAAGACCAGCATCTCGTAGGCCGGAAGCAAGTGCCTTGACTCTACCATGGTAACGATAGCCATTGCGATCGAAAGCAATACGCTGGATTTTTTTTGCGAGAATTTTTTCTCCTAGCACTTTACCAATTTCATAAGCGCGTTCACTTTTGGTGCCCTTCATCTTTTCACTTAAATCACTGGAACTGGCAATGACAATATGATCTTGATCATTCATCAATTGACCATAAATATATTTCAGACTGCGGTATACCACTAGTCTAGGCAGATCACTACTTTTGAGCAGCTTAGCCTTAATGCGTTTGCGACGAGCGAGTCGAGAAAAATTTTTCGTATTCATACTAATTATTTAGCAGCTTTTTTACCTTCTTTACGAGCAACGTATTCACCCTTGAGACGAACACCTTTGCCCTTATAGGGTTCAGGCTTTTTCATTTGTCTAATGGTAGCAGCTGTTCGGCCAACAAGAGCTTTATCTACTCCAGTGATGACAATTTGAGTCTCATTGGGAACAGAAAAGACTATACCTTCTGGTGCTGGGAATTCAATAGCATGTGAGAAACCGAGGCTCAAATTGAGATTTTTCCCTTTCATACTCACACGATAGCCCACACCTTGGATTTCTAATTCTTTTTGATAGCCGTCAACTACACCTTTAACCATATTACCTAATTGAGTACGTACAGTACCATGTAGGCTGCCAGCAAGTTCTTGATTAACAATTTCTACTAAGACAATATTGTCTTTGGTTGAAATTGTTACGCCTGCGGGAAGAGTGAATTGTAAGCTTCCTTTGGGACCGCTGACAATACATACATTGTTTTGTACTTGTAACTGTACTTGAGCAGGAAGTGGAAGTGGGACTTTACCAATACGTGACATACAAAAATTTTTAAACTTATTACCAAACCTCACACAAAACTTCACCACCTAATCCTTGAGCCTGAGCATCCTTATTGGTCATAATACCTTTTGAGGTGGAAATGATAGCAATACCCAGACCATTGAGTACCTGAGGTAATTGTTTGGTGGGCACATAAATTCTCTGTCCAGGTTTACTGATCCTTTTCAAATGTACGTCTCTTTTTTTATTGTTCAGTTCAATTTCAATTTGCTCAAAACCATCCTTATCTTTGCCTTTTTGAACTGATGAGATATATCCTTCATTAGCTAGAATTTGGGCAACAGCAAAACAGATGTTGCTAAAATGCGCTTTGACACTATTTTGTCTAGCACGTCCGGCATTGCGGATTCTTGTTAATAAGTCAGAAATAAGATCACTATGCATATAAAATTAGATTACCATGAAGATTTACGAACTCCAGCCAACTCACCTTTATTAGCCATTTCTCGAACACAAATGCGACATAGGCCAAATAGTCTCAAATAACTTTTACCCCGACCGCATTTTTTGCAGCGATTATAAGCCCTCACCCATAATTTGGGAAGATGACCTTCTTTGCGAGCATTTGCCACTCTTCTTTGTAGCCGTGCATTTTTTACTAATAGTGCTGTTCTTGCCATAATTTTTAGTTAGTAGCTTTTTCTTTAAAAGGAAAACCAAATTTTCTTAATAACAGTTCAGATTTTTTGGCGTCGCTATTTTTGATTCCCACCGTAATTTCTAAACCAAAGGGGCGATAATCGTCATCAACTTTTATTTCCGGAAACATCATTGTTTCTTTTAGTCCTAAAGAATAATTACCGTTTTGGTCAAAACTGTGTACAGACACACCTCGAAAATCACGTACACGAGGAAGAACAATATTGATGAGTTTGCTTAAAAAGTCATACATCATTTCCCCACGAAGAGTGACCTTGATTCCATTAGGAGTTCCCTCACGTAATTTAAAGTTTGAGACGGATTTTTTTGCTCTGATAATTACTGGCTTTTGACCGGTGATTGAGGCAATTCCCTTCTCAATATTAGTAAAATCTTTGATTTGTTGTTTGGTGAACATACTACCAATACCAACATTCAACACAATTTTGCTTAAACGAGGTAAGGCAAGAATATTTTTTTCTCCAAGCTCTTTTTGTAGAGCAGGAACAACTGTTTTTAAGTAAATTTGACTCAATTTCATAAACTTATTTAAGAAAGAATTTCACCGCTTACCTTGGCATAGCGTACCTTTTTCTCTCCTTCAAAGCGATAACCAATACGAGTTGGTTTTTTACTTTCTGGATCGAGCAACATAACATTAGACACATGAATTGGTCTTTCGGTTTTGAGAATACCACCAGGAATATTTTGGCGAGCCTTTACATGACGGGTTACCAAATTAATCCCTTCGACCAAGATTTGATCTAATCTCGGGAAAGCTTGCAATACTTTACCTGTTTTCCCTTTATCTTTTCCGGCAATGACAATGATAACATCATTTTTCTTGATTTTCATAGACTTGTGATTAAACAACTTCAGGCGCTAATGATACGATTTTCATATAGCCCCGATCACGTAATTCTCGAGCTACAGGGCCAAATATGCGAGTGCCACGAGGATCTCCATCACCGCCAATAATGACCACTGCATTATCATCGAAGCGAACATAAGAACCATCTGTGCGGCGATATTCTTTTCGAGTACGGACTACGACAGCTTTTACGATCTCATGAGTTTTTACTGTACCATTAGGCAATCCGTCTTTTACGGCCCCAATAATCACATCCCCCACACGTGCATAGCGAGCCTTGGTAGAACCTAAGACCTTAATACACATAAGGCTTCTAGCTCCGGTATTGTCAGCGACATTTACAATCGTTTGTTGTTGAATCATAAACAGTAATTAGGATGCAGGGGAACTTTCTGAGGCTGGAACTGGAGCAGGGGCTGCCTCACTCTTCGCTTTCTTGGTACGTTTCTTATAAGGAAGCAAAAATTCTTTTTTCTGGGAAACATGTTGGGCGTCTTTTTTGTTCTGCTCTTTTAATTGTTTCTCACTTTCTTTTAACAATATTTTTTGTTCTTTTTCAGAGATCACACGCCAACGCTTCAATTTACTTAACGGTCTGGTTTCTACAATCGTAACTAGATCACCAACCTTAATGGTGGCGTCCTCATTGTGAGCATAAAACTTGGTACTCACTTTATACTGTTTCTTATATTTGGGATGAGCCTTTAAGCGATCCACTAGGACAGTAACTGTCTTTGCCATTTTTGTGCCGACAACGACACCAGTTTTAAATCTCATACTTTTGATGGTGAATTAAGAACAGTTTCTACGCTAGCAATATACTTTCTAGCCTTGTCAACGAGACTGGTATTTTTTTCAGCACCAGTGCGTACGGCTAAACTAACACGAAATTTTTCTTGTTTAGCTTTAAGAAGCTCTTTATTTAGTTCAACCACACTAAGGTTGCGAAGTTCAGCAAGGGTATACATATACTAGAATTTTTCTACAATTTTAAATTTAATAGGCAATTTGTGGCCGGCAAGAGTAAATGCTTCCATAGCTAATTCTTTGCTCACACCATCAATTTCAAATATCATATGACCAGGTTTTACTACCGCTGCATAAAACTCAACATTTCCCTTACCTGAACCCATGGGAACTTCAAGTGCCTTTTTTGTAAAAGGTTTATGAGGAAATACTCTAGTCCAGATTTTACCACCACGCTTCACGGCACGGGTCATTGCTTGACGTGCTGCTTCCAACTGGCGAGAAGTAATTCTGCCTCTGGTCATGGTTTTGAGTCCATATGTCCCAAAACATAACGTGGTTCCATTGGTGGCTGCGCCGGCCAATGTGTCTTTGTGCCACTTGCGATATTTAGTCTTCTTAGGCTGTAACATATGATATATAGGCCGTTTAAGGCCCTGTCATTATAAGTAAAAAAGTTTGTTAGTCAAATGCATTATGCAGCGATACTTTGTTCCTCTGGTTTCTTACTACCTTTAGCTTCTTGTACGCTGTTTTCTAGCACCGCTTCACGATCGAATACCAAACCACGATATACCCACACCTTGATACCAATTACACCATAAGTTGTTTGCGCGTGATAAATAGCATAATCCACATCGGCACGTAAAGTGTGAAGAGGAATATTGCCTTCTTTAAAACTTTCCCGTCGAGCGATATCAGCTCCGTTGAGGCGACCGCCGATAGCAATTTTGATACCAAGCGCTCCATCTTCCATTGCCTCTTGAATTGCGCCTTTGATTGCGCGGCGATAAGCTACTCGACGTTCTAACTGATGACCAACCTTCTGGGCCACTAAGGACGCTGTGGTATTGGCCTTGCGAATTTCAAAAATTTTAACCTCAATAGGTTTATTCATTACTCGCTTGAGCTCATCGCGAAGTTGATCGATATTAGCACCACTTTTACCAATGATTACGCCGGGTTTTGACGTGCGGATGGTAACTGTAATGCTTTGATTGTTGCGAGCAATATCAATACTGGCAACACCAGCATCAGATAATTTCTTATTGAGATACTGACGGATCTTAATATCATCTTGTACAGACTGCTCGTAATCTTTCTTACGAGAGCTAAACCAGTTTGAAGCCCAATTACGGATTACTGGCAAGCGGAAGGAAAATGGATGAACTTTTTGTCCCATAAAGCGATAGTTATTCTTTCATTGCTAATTCTACTGCTACGTATGACGTGCGCTTAAGTATTGGATGCCAGCGGCCACGAGATACTGCTAGACCACGCTTGAGTGCTGGCCCTTTGTTGACTACTATTTTTTCTACTTTAAGATTTTTGACTGGCACTTTGAAATTATTCTCTGCATTACTAGCGGCAGATTTGATTACTTTATAAAGTAATCCTGCACCTTTCTTGGGTAAATACTTCAAAAAGTTCAAAGCATAGTTAACATCTTTACCTTGTACTATTCCAGCAACTACTAGAAGTTTGTAAGGAGAGATTCGTAAATAGCGTGAATAGGCTTTCATATATCTTGATTATGCGTTAGGGGTTTCAGCTGCTCCAGGTAATTTGCCACCATGTTTTGTGAATTTCCTAGTAGGAGCAAATTCACCTAATTTGTGACCAACCATTTCTTCAGTAACAAATACAGGTACATGCGTCTTGCCATTGTGTACGGCGATTGAGTGGCCAACCATATCAGGATGAATACTAGAATCTCTCGCCCAGGTCTTAACCAATTTTTTTTGGCTAGACTTGTTGAGCTCTTGAATCTTCTTGAGCAACTTTGGATCTACATAGGGACCTTTTTTTGAACTTCTAGACATAAACTTTTTACTTTACTTTAGCTAAACCATGACTATCTCTCAGAATCCAACGATTAGTTCGCTTATTCTTACGAGTTTTCCAACCAAGAGCTGGTTTACCCCAAGGTGTCTTAGGATGTGGCATACCAATTGGATTTCTACCTTCACCACCGCCATGAGGGTGATCATTGGGATTCATTGCCTTTCCACGAACAGTAGGTCTGATACCTTTCCAACGATTGCGACCTGCTTTACCAATCTTCACATTCACAAACTCAGGATTGCTTAAAATACCTACTGTAGCCATACATTCTTTATTGAACAAACGAATTTCGCCAGATGGCATTTTTACTTGGGCATATTCTCCCTCTAAAGACATTAGTCTCGCACTACTTCCTGCTGTACGCACTGCTTGACCACCTCTACCTGGGTATATCTCCAAATTAAAAACATCAACACCTTCAGGAATGTTTTTGAGCATCATACGATTGCCTGGTTGCACTGGTGCTTTGGCAGCAGTAAGAATTTCAAAGCCTACTTTCACTTTTCCTGGTAAAAGGATATAGCGTTTGTCACCATCACGATAGTTCACAAGAGCTATTCTGACATTGCGATTAGGATCGTATTCAATAGTTTTGATTACCCCAGGAACATTCATCTTACCTGTGAAGTCAATCACACGATACATTTTACGATGACTGCCTGAGCCTCTGTGTCGGACAGTAATACGACCTTGATTATTACGACCAGCATTTTCTTTCAAGCGCTGCAGTAATTTCTTTTCAGGCTTAACATCACGAGTCAAAGTAGAAAAATCTTCTTTGCTTCCATGGCGTCTTCCGGGAGTGGTGGGTTTAAAGCTGAGTGTTGGCACAAACTTGTAGGTTAAATACTTTAAGCTAATTGCATTTTATTGAGATCGAGCTTTTCATCTTTTTTTAAAACAATGACAGCCTTCTTTCTTTCTTTTCTCTTCACTCTACCTCGGCCTGATATTTTCTTGGGCATGCGTAGGATCTTGATACTGACTGGACTTACACCATAGATGGTATGAATAGCTTGTGCAACATCGATCTTGTTGGCATCTTTGTTTACATAAAAAATGTAATGATTGCCAGCGGACTGAGAAACGCTCTTTTCACTAATTACTGGTGTAAGGAGCACATTATATAATTTGTTCATACTTATGCTTTAGATGATTTGGTTGAGGCTCTGCTTTTAGCTGGTTTTTTGCTAGCAACCTTTGGCTTAGCAGTTTTTGCTTTAGTGCTTTTCTTAACTGTTTTTTTCTCTGCTTGGCTCTCTTTCATAGTCTGTGCTTTGGCCAATGCTGCACCAAGCTCTTCATCTTCCATTACACCTTTAAATGTATAACTTCCCCACTTTTTCTCGATCAGAGGGAGTGCCTCCGTAATAAGTAGGATAAAGTCATGACTCAAAATGTCTAGAGTATTGATATTATTGTATGTTCTTGTCGTCACGGTAGAAATATTTCTGGTAGATAGTGTTACATTCTTATTTTTTTCTGGTACTACCAATAAAATTGAGCGACTAACTGGAAGGCTCTTCAATAATGTAACAACTGCCTTGGTGCTGATGGAGCTTATACCCATATCTTCAAGGCCAATAATATGACCTGATTGTGCTTTGGCTGAAAGCCCCATTAACAATGACTTGATCCGAACCTTGGCAGGTAAATCACGATGATAATTTTGCTCACCCGTCGGGCCAAATACACGACCACCTTTGCGCCATATTGGACTGCGAATAGTGCCGGCACGAGCATTACCTGTGCCTTTTTGACCATAAGGTTTTTTACCGCCACCTCTTCTTTCACTACGAGTCTTAACTTTGGCAGTGCCCTTGCGCTGATTGCCCAAGAAAATAGTAGTTACTAGATGAAGAAGACTTTTATTCACCTTGAGCCCAAAAATATTTTTAGGAAGAGCTAAGCTGGTTAACTCTTTGCCTTGCGAATTGTAAACTGGAATATTAAGCATATAGATATAAAGGCCGATTACTGCCAGATCTTAACAAAACTATTAATACCGCCGGGAAGGGGACCTTTGATGGCTAAAATACGCATTTCTTTATCCATAGCCACAATAGGGAGTTTCTTTAAAGTTACTGTATCAAGTCCCATATGTCCTGGTAATTTTCTTCCTTTGGCAACACGGCCTGGCCAAGTACGACCACCGAAACCACCAGGTTCACGATGATCTTCATGACCATGAGAATCAGGGTTACCCTTGAAACCATAGCGTTTAACCACACCTTGGAATCCTTTACCTTTTGAAATACCTGTTACATTTACAGTGTCACCCACTGCAAAAATCTCAATAGTTAATTGTGAGTCTTTCTCAATACCATCTATGCTCGCAAAACTAATCTCACGAATAAATGAGTAACTAGCATAAGGATTTCTCTTCATCTTATTTCGCGCTCCGGTAGCCAACACCAATGCTGCCTTACCATCTTTTTCAGCAGTTTTAACCTGAAGAACAGTATTAGGCTCGATCTCTACCAATGTCACGGATGTGAGATTGCCAGCTTGATCAGCCATTTGGGCCATGCCAATTTTTTTGCCTAGTAAACCTTTCATAGAATAAATAAGAGCGGTTAAATGAGCCTAAACAATAAAGCTTAAGCTGCTAACATCTTCACTTCAATTTCAACTCCCGCAGGGAGGGTGATGCTACTTAAAGCGTCAATTGTTTTTGAAGTGCTTTCGGTAATGTCAATAATTCTTTTGTGAGTACGAATTTCAAACTGATCACGAGCGTTCTTATGCACGAATGTGGATTTGAGCACGGTAAACTTTTTGATTCGAGTAGGAAGAGGAATAGGACCAGCAATTAATGCACCAGTTCTCTCTGCAGTTTCAATAATTACTTTAGCAGCAGCATCAATGACACGATGATCATATGCTCTTACCTTGATCCGAATTTTGGGTTTATTGCTCTGGGCCATAAAATACTCTGTTCAGCGATTAATTAGTAACCTTTGCTACCACACCCGCACCCACTGTACGACCACCTTCACGAATAGCAAAGCGAACACCATCTTCGATGGCAACTGGCACACTCAACTTAACTTTCATCTGAATATTGTCACCAGGCATAACCATTTCAACACCAGCTGGCAATTCAATTTCTCCAGTAACATCAGTAGTACGGATGTAAAATTGAGGCTTATAACCCTTAAAGAAAGGAGTATGACGACCACCTTCATCTTTACTCAAAATATATACCTCTGCATCAAATTCAGTATGAGGCTTAATACTACCAGTCTTAGCCAAAACCTGGCCACGTTCAATATCTTCACGCTCAATACCACGAAGTAGAAGGCCAACATTATCTCCAGCTTGACCTTGATCAAGAAGTTTCTTGAACATTTCAACTCCGGTAACCACAGTTTTGCGAGTGTCACGCAAACCAACAATTTCTACTTCTTCATTTACCTTTACCACACCCTGTTCAATTCTTCCTGTTGCCACAGTTCCACGTCCTTTAATTGAGAACACATCCTCAACTGACATCAAAAATGGTTTATCCAGAATACGAACTGGTTCTGGAATGGCACTGTCCAAAGTCTCAAGTAATTTAAGAATTGGTGCAGCCGCTTCAGCATCACCAGGATTCTGGAGTGCTTTGATAGCAGAACCACGAACGATAGGAGTACTAGCTCCATCGTATTTATATTTAGTAAGCAGATCACGGATTTCAACCTCAATCAAATCCAACAATTCAGGATCATCAACCAAATCCACCTTATTCAAGAACACTACAATATTCTTCACTCCAACCTGACTAGCCAAAAGAATATGCTCACGAGTTTGTGGCATAGGTCCATCGGCAGCAGAAACTACTAAAATCGCACCATCCATTTGAGCAGCACCGGTGATCATGTTCTTTACATAATCAGCATGACCAGGACAGTCAACGTGAGCATAGTGACGCTTGCCAGATTCATACTCTACATGGGCTGTAGCAATAGTTACGGTTTTGCTTGAGTCACGCTCAATACCACCCTTGGCAATGTCCTTATAGTCTTTTGCCTTACCCCAACCTTGCTTTTCTGCAACAGCAGTCAAAGCAGCGGTAAGAGTTGTTTTGCCATGGTCTACGTGACCAATGGTTCCTACATTTACATGAGGTTTTGTGCGTTGGAAAACATTGCTGTCAGCCATAAAACGTAAAGTGATTAAAAGTAAATTTTTATAAACAAAACTAATTGCTTGGAAAAAAGCGTCATGACTTTAACGGAAAAGATCTGGTTTGTAAAGCAATCTTTAGAAGAGCTTAGAGCTAAGTGCTAAGAGCCAAGATATTTAGCATCACTCTCAGCTCTTAGCTTTAAGCTTTTAGCTCTTTCACCTAGGCTCCTGTTCGCTCTTTAATAATCAACTCAGCAGCATTCTGAGGGACCTTTTCGTAAGCAAAAAATTCCATACTATACGCGGCTCTACCTTGGCTCATAGAGCGAAGGTCAGTGGCATAGCCGAACATATTAGCCAAAGGTACTTTAGCGCGGATAACTTTTGCCATACCGCGATCTTCCATAGATTCAATACGACCACGACGAGAGTTCAAATTGCCCATAATATCTCCCATAAATTCTTCTGGTGTGGTTGCTTCTACACTCATGATTGGTTCGAGCAAACATGGATCTGCTCTCTTACAACCATCTTTGAATGCCATAGAGGCAGCAACTTTGAAAGCAACTTCAGATGAGTCAACATCATGATAAGAACCATCAAATACGGCTGCTTTAACATCAACCATTGGATAGCCAGCGAGCACGCCGGTTTTCATTGATTCACGAATACCTTTATCAATAGCTGGAATAAACTCTTGAGGAATAATACCACCTTTAATTTCACTCTCAAATGAGTAACCGACTCCTGGTTCTACTGGATCAAGACGTAGCCATACATGACCGTATTGTCCGCGACCACCGCTTTGTTTGATATATTTACCCTCTTGTTCAGTGGTCTTCTGAATGGTTTCACGATATGCCACTTGAGGCTTACCAACATTTGCCTCAACTTTGAATTCTCTTTTCATGCGATCCACAATAATTTCCAAATGCAGTTCTCCCATACCCGCGATTAATGTTTGGCCCGTCTCTTCATTGCTAGATACTCGGAAAGTAGGATCTTCCTCAGCTAAACGACTGAGCGCAATACCCATTTTGTCTTGGTCTGCCTTGGTCTTTGGTTCAATCGCAATTTGAATAACTGGTTCAGGGAATTTAATAGATTCAAGTAGCAATGGGTGATCGGGATCACAAAGAGTGTTTCCTGTTACTGTATCTTTTAGACCAATTGCGGCTGCAATATCGCCAGCATGTACCTCTTCAATTTCTTGTCTGCTATTTGCATGCATTTGCACCAAGCGACCAATGCGCTCTTTATTGCCAGTAGATGAATTCATTACATAACTACCGGACTTTAATATACCTGAATAGACACGGAAGAATATCAATTTCCCCACAAAAGGATCACTAGCGATTTTGAATGCTAAACCACAGAAGTTTGCCTTATCATCGGGTTTGATCTCTACTGGTTGACCATCTTTAGGGGTGGTTGCTTGAATCGGTGGTAAATCTAAGGGACAGGGAAGGTAGTCAATAACAGCGTCAAGTACTAATTGAACACCCTTGTTTTGCAATGCTGTACCACAAAGAACAGGATAGAGTTTGCCACTAACCGTTGCCTTGCGCAAAGCTGCTTTGATTTCATCAGTACTAGGCTCAGCGCCCTCTAAAAACTTTTCCATCAAAGCATCATCATGTTCTGATACTTTTTCTACCAAGGTGGCGCGGTAGGAAGTGACTTCATCTTTAATCTCAGCGGGAATTTCCATTTCCACTATATTTTCTCCATGTTCGCCGTCAAAGGTGAAAGCCTTCATTTGTACCAAATCTACTATTCCTTTAAATGCGCCTTCTTTACCAATTGGATATTGGATAGCGACAGCATTTGGCGTTAAGCGTTTGTGGATAGATTCTAAGGTCATAAAAAAGTCCCCGCCAGTTTTGTCCATTTTGTTGGCAAAGGCAATGCGAGGCACGTGATATTTATCAGCTTGGCGCCATACTGTCTCAGATTGTGGTTCGACACCTTGAGAAGCATCAAATACTGCGACACCACCATCAAGTACGCGCAAAGATCTCTCTACCTCCACAGTAAAATCTACGTGTCCCGGAGTGTCGATCAAGTTGATCTGAATACCTTTCCAAGCACAAGTGGTGGCTGCTGAGGTGATAGTAATACCACGTTCACGCTCTTGTTCCATCCAGTCCATAGTTGCCTCACCTTCATGCACTTCACCGATTTTATAAGTTTTGCCAGTGTAGAAAAGAATACGCTCAGAGACAGTAGTCTTACCCGCATCAATGTGGGCGATGATACCAATATTACGTAGCTTCGTGAGATCAGCCATAAACTAAGAAATGAATAATAAATAATAACTAATTAAGCTTTGAACTTTTTAAAGTCGATAAAGCGCGAGCATTCTAAAAGAAAAGCTGCAAGTTGGCAATTTAACTCTTGGGAAAGATTTGTAAGACTTTAGATAGTATCTAATTACTCAGTCTGGGAAACAAACTTAACTAATGCGTCTGCACAAGGAATGATTTCTCTGGAATCATTACTGATAGTATTTGTTACTATGGTATCGCGAGGGACTCTCGGTGGTACATGGCCAAATAAGCAAGTAATAGTAGGAATTGCAGCACTTTCAGCCGTAGCTACAATATGACCTGTGGCCCTTACAGTTATAGTAGCCAGATGTGTGGATGATGCAATAGTGAATCCAATTTCTTGGTTTCTAAACCAATTACCACTTCGGTCTCCTCCTAATACATGTCTGATGCCTATTCTTAGCATGGCCACCACTTCTTTGGGTAATCTGCTAAATGCGCGTTCATATCGTTGTCGTTCTAATTCATCAGGGGAGTGTTCGCCAATGACTGATTCTGGTAGTAACTCTCGTATGCTCATAAACTTTGAAAAAGTACCACAATATCACAGCAAAATCTTATTGTGTCAATGATTTAACTCATCAACCTCGTGTCCTGTGAGATGGTTTGTTTATGGTTTGATCTCGGCGTTTTTTTCTAAGATATTCACCTATATTAATAAAATGAGCTGTCTCAGTGAGTTCTTCTGCCACAAAACCAGGGTGAGATATTACCACTACATTTTTCCCGTGTTCTTTTAAGTAGGCAAGTAGGGAATGAAAATCGCTATCTCCGGAAAAAAGGACAAAGGTATCATATTGAGACATCATGCGAATAGCATCTATCGCTAATTCGACATCCATATTGCCCTTAAAAAAGCCTTCTTCTTCTGGCTCTAGCGCATCACTTTTTTTAGTCTTATCTTGATGTTTTGTGCCTTTAGTGGTTCGGGGAGTAGTGATAAACTTCAAAGGTTTTTTTCTTACCACTATTCCCGCTTTTTCTAGAGTGGCAAAGTATTCCATTTGTTTTTCATACCCTTCCTGATAGGCAGAGTAAAAGTAGCACTTCACATCTTGATCAAAATTACGGAAAAATTGTAAAACCTTTTCATAATCTATCCGTACTCGTAATCTTTTACTGATGTAAAAAACATTACTAGAATCAATAAAAATGCTGACTCTACCTTGGAGAATTTCTGCAATATTGGTTTGGGGCATAAAGCTAATATGAAAAAAGGTACCTACTAAATGTAGAGTACCTTTTTTCATGCTGAGTCAGCAATGTTGTCTAAAAATATTTAGCAAAATGAGCAAATGCTTTGTTTGCCTCTGCCATACGATGCGTGTCATCACGTTTTTTGATAGCACCACCTTGGCTCTGGCTCGCTTCCAATAATTCAGCCGCTAATTTGTCAGCCATATCATCACCTTTTCGTTCTCGGGCAGCACCAATAATCCATCGTAATGCCAAAGTCTGGCGACGGTTTGGTTTTACTTCCATTGGAATTTGATAGTTGGAACCACCAATACGCCGTGCTTTTACTTCTACTAATGGGGCAACATTTTCAAATGCTAGGTGAAAGATATCATCAGCATTTTTCTTTTGTTCGCCAATTTTAGCGAAAGCACGATTCACAATGTCTACCGCAAGAGATTTCTTGCCGCGCATCATGACCATGTTGGTGAGCTTGTCTTTGAGAGTTATAACACGTTTTTTCATACACTATTACTTAGGACGTTTATTACCATATTTGCTTCTGCCTTGGCGACGAGCATCTACACCAGAGGTATCCAAGCTACCGCGAACAATATGGTAGCGAACACCAGGAAGATCTTTCACACGGCCACCACGAATAATTACTACAGAGTGCTCTTGCAAGTTGTGACCTTCACCAGGAATATAAGCTGTTACTTCTAGGCCATTACTAAGTTTCACACGAGCAATTTTTCGGATCGCTGAGTTTGGTTTCTTGGGTGTCATCGTTGTCACTTTGGTACAAACACCACGCTTCAGTGGTGCTCCACGTTTCAAGGGAACATCCACCTTTTTCAAAACATTGCGGGCAAATTGTAGTGCAGGAGACTTGGATTTTGCCCACACTTTCTTGCGTGGTTTGCGAATTAATTGATTAATTGTTGGCATAATATTTGTAAGCTGGGTTAAATTAACGAAAGGTTGTAAATCCGTCAAGCTAGGCTTGCAATCTCTTCTTCACTCAAAATCGGTTGTTCTACGGTCTTTCCTTCATACTCAGCCTTATAGATTTTGCCTGCTTTGATCAGTCGTCCAATGATCACATTCTCTTTGAGGCCGCGGAGATTATCTACTTTTTTAGTTACAGCAGCCTCCACCAAGACACGAATAGTTTCTTGGAATGAAGCAGCAGACAACCAGCTTTCAGTAGTAAGTGAAGTACGGATCAGACCTAGTAGTAAACGTTCGAAGCGAGCTGGTCGTTTCCCTTGCTCTTCTAGTTGTTTATTCACATTACCAATACGCAGGAAAGAAACTACTTGTCCTGGTAAATAGGTTGAGTCACCACTATCAACGATGCGCGCCTTAGAAAACATTTGGCGCACAATAATTTCGATATGCTTGTCATTGATAGTTTGTCCCTGGGCAGAATAAATGCTCTGCACTTCATTGATGATGTACTTTTGAGCGGTAAGAATATCGGTGAGGTTGATCAAATCTACTAAGTTCAAATGCCCATCAGTGAGTGTGCTGCCGGCCTTCACATTAGCTCCTTCTGGTACACGAAGAGGGGAGCGAGCAGAAATAACATATTCACGTTTTACTAATTCAGTATGTGCAATGGTAAGTTTGGTGCCAGATACTTTCACTTTGCCTCTATTGATAGCACGAATAACATCTTGATTTTTTTGGTTCTTGGCAATGATCTCTTTAGGATTCACTATCATTCCATCCTTTACCAAAGCAGTGTAACCCTCGATGTCATAAACATCACTGCCTAATTTATTGGCAGTAATGGTAACAGCATTTTGATTAGTTCTTCTTTCAATGCTCACTGTTCCATCAATTTCTACCAACACTGCTGGTGTCTTAGGCGTTCTTGCCTCAAATAATTCTTCCACACGAGGAAGACCTTGGGTGATATCCTTTACATCGGCAACTCCTCCAGAGTGGAAAGTTCTCATGGTTAGCTGGGTACCTGGTTCACCAATACTTTGGGCAGCAATAATACCAACGGCAGTACCTAGTTCCACAGTTTTATTGTAAGCCAGATCTCTACCGTAACATCGTTGACACACACCATCTATTGTCTCACAAGTGATTACTGAGCGAATAAAAATGGTATCAATATCTACTTTCTCTATTAGGCGTACTAAGTTTAAATCAATTTCATCACCCGCTTCAGCAAGTACTTCACCAGTCTTGGGATTAGTGATTGGTTGTGCCAATGTACGACCAAAAATACGATTGGTTAGTTTCTCACCAGCTTTTTTCGCTTCGGCAATAGCTATTGGATTGATTCCTTTAGTGCCACAGTCAATCTCTCTAACCACAAAATCTTGTACAGCATCAACGAGACGACGTGTTAGATAACCCGCATTGGCTGTTTTTAGTGCAGTGTCAGATTTACCTTTACGTCCACCATGTTGGGCAATGAAGTACTCCAATACGTGGAAGCCTTCAATAAAGTTGGAATTGATATTTAATTCAATTGTCTTTCCGGCAGGATTAGCTACCAGTCCTTTCATACCGGCAATCTGAGTAATCTGACTCCAAGTACCACGGGCTCCAGAATCAATTAAGGTGAACACTGTGCCATCTTTATCAATGATTTTAGTAATTTCCTTAGCAATATCTTCCTTAGCATTTTTCCACACCTTCAAAATATTAGTATAGCGTTCTTCATCAGTAAGCAGACCCTTGCGATACTTACGAATAACTTCAGTTACCAATTCACCAGCTTGCTCAAGCACTTCTTGTTTCTTGGCTGGTACCTGAAAATCATGCACAGCCAAACTAATTCCTGATTTGGTGGCAAATTTAAATCCTACTCGTTTGATTTCGTCAACCAATAAACTTGTCTTTTCTGGGCCACACTTTTCATAACAATCGCCAATTAATCCTCCCAATTCCTTTTTGTTCAAGGTCTTGTTTTGGAATCCTAATTCTTCAGGTAAAAAGCTGTTAAAAATTAAACGTCCTACCGTGGTGTCCACTAATTGATCTTTCACTCGGGCCTTGATCTTGTCTCGTAAGCCTACATAGCCGAGACGATAGGCTGTGATTGCTTCATGAATAGTGCCAAATACAATCTTAGATGCTTTCTTTCCTTCTTGAGTGAGATAATAGCAACCCAATACCATATCAAGAGATGGTGGGGTGATGGCTTGACCATCTGATGGCTTAAGTAAATTTTTAGCAGATAGCATCACTTCATGAGCTTCTTCCTGTGCTTGTACAGAAAGTGGAAGATGTACGGCCATTTGATCTCCATCGAAGTCAGCGTTGAATGCTGAACAAACAAGGGGATGCAGCTGAATAGCTTTGCCTTCAATGAGAACTGGTTGAAAAGCTTGAATACCCAGACGATGCAATGTCGGTGCACGATTCAAAAGAACATAATTCATTTGGGTAATTTCTTCCAAAGCATCCCATACTTCTGAGCGTTCCCATTCAATTAGTTTCTCGGCATTCTTAATATTGTGGGCATGACCTTTTTGAATTAATTTGCCAATAATAAATGGTTTGAATAACTCAAGTGCCATTTTCTTTGGTAATCCGCACTGATGGAGTTTCAATTTGGGACCAACTACAATTACAGAGCGACCAGAATAGTCAACGCGTTTGCCCAGCAGATTCTGACGGAATCGTCCTTGTTTTCCCTTAAGCATGTCGGAGAGACTCTTCAATTGTAATCGAGAAGATCCTGTTTTGGTTACAGCACGACCCGCACGCGCAGAATTGTTGATCAACGCGTCTACCGCTTCTTGCAACATACGCTTTTCATTGCGACAAATAACTTCTGGTGCGCCGATCTCTAATAAACGACGCAGGCGATTGTTGCGATTAATAATACGACGATAAAGATCATTGAGATCAGAGGCTGCATAGCGGCCACCGTCCAATGGAACCATAGGACGAATATCTGGTGGAATTACCGGTAATATAGTCATTACTGTCCATTCAGGACGAATACCAGATTTAATCAAATTTCCTACTAGCATGAGACGCTTACTGATTTTTTTACGCTTTTGCCCTTGAGCATTCTTTAACTCTTCACGTAATTCTCTTAATAAACTCACTAAATCAATATTTTCGATTACATCACGGATTGCTTGAGCACCGATACCAGCGCGAAATACATGACCAAATTTCATGGATAAATCACGATATTTCAATTCGGATACCACTGCGTACTTTTCAATACTCTTAAGATCTTCTCGCGCCTTTTCAAAATTCTCTGTGAGTAGGCTCAATTCTTCTGCTTGTTCTTCTTGATATTTCTGCAGCTCTTTAGCGGCTGCTTTTTGGACACGCATTTCATTTGCTTTCTGCTCGTAAGTTTCTTGCATGCGCTTGCTACGATTGCGATAATCGTGTTCCAACTCTTTAACTGCAGAGGCTTTTGCTTCTTGATTCACATCCTCAATGATGTAACTAGCAAAGTAAACTACCTGTTCGAGGGTTTTGATTGAAAGATTGAGCAGCAAACCAATACGAGAAGGAGTAGAACGCAAAAACCAAATATGAGTTACTGGTACAGCTAATTTAATATGTCCCATGCGTTCACGACGGACTGATGAACGGGTAACTTCTACACCACAGCGATCACAGACGATATTTTTATACCGGACTTTTTTATATTTTCCACAGTAACATTCCCAATTTTTGGTAGGGCCAAATATTCTTTCGCAGAATAGCCCATCGCGCTCTGGTTTCTGGGTGCGATAATTAATAGTTTCCGGCTTGGTGACTTCGCCATATGACCAAGAGAGAATCTGCTCTGGTGATGCTACCGATACTGCAATAGCATCGAAATCATGAGGAATGTAGCTTTTGTCTTGGCGATGAAATGATTGTGCCATAAGTTATAAGCAATGTTATAAAAATAGAAGATTGAAATTATGCTTGTGGTGTGTCTGTATTTGCTTGCACAGGAGCTGCTGCTGGAGCTTCAGCTGGTACTTCGCTACTAGCTCTTGGCTCATGATGAGCGGTTACTTTTGCTGCTTGTTGTCTTTCTAAGAATGCATCAACATTACCACTTAAGAGTTCATTGAAATTGAAGTCTTCTGAAGGCACCTGTTCTCGGCTATAAAGATCAACATTCAAACCTAAACTCTGTAACTCACGTACCAATACGTTGAATGATTCTGGTGTGCGAGGTTTCTTGATTGGCTCGCCTTTGACAATTGCTTCATAAGCTTTTGATCTTCCGACAACATCATCTGATTTAATAGTCAGCATTTCTTGTAAAGTATAGGCAGCACCATAGGCCTCAAGTGCCCATACTTCCATTTCCCCAAATCTCTGGCCACCATGTTGTGCTTTGCCTCCCAACGGTTGTTGAGTAACCAATGAATATGGTCCGATAGAACGAGCATGAATCTTGTCATCTACCAGATGTGACAGCTTCATAATATAAGTCACGCCCACCAATGTTTCATTATCAAACGGTTCGCCAGTGGTACCATCATACAATTGTACTTTTCCTGTTTTCGTAATGCCTGCTTTTGCTTGTAGGTCACGAATAGTTTGTTCAGAAATACCGTTTAATACTGGTGTTGCCACTTTGAATCCTAATTGACGAGCCGCCCAACCTAATTCGGCTTCTAGTAATTGACCAATGTTCATACGACTCACCACACCGAGGGGATTGAGCACGATATCTACTGGTGTTCCGTCAGCGAGATAGGGCATGTCCTCAATTTTTACAATGCGAGAAATAACACCCTTATTTCCATGACGGCCTGCTAATTTATCACCAACTTGCAAACGTTTAATTTGAGCCACGCTAACTACCACTTGTTTAATTACTCCAGTTGGTAATTCGTCACCTTTGTCTCTAGAAAAAACTTTAATGCCCACCACTTTACCTTGGCTGCCTCCGGGCATTCGTAAACTACTATCTTTCGCTTCACGTGCTTTCTCACCGAAAATTGCTCGTAATAATCTTTCTTCAGCCGTTAATTCGGTTTCACCCTTGGGTGTCAATTTGCCAACTAATATATCACTTTCTTTTACTTCAGCACCAATTCGGATAATGCCATCTTCATCGAGATTTTTTAATTTATCTTCACCAATATTAGGAATATCACGAGTAATTTCTTCAGGTCCAAGCTTGGTATCGCGAACATCTACAGGATAATCTTCAATATGAATTGAAGAATAACAATCATTCTTAATTATTGTTTCAGAAATAAGAATGGCATCTTCGAAATTTCCTCCTTGCCATGGCATATAAGCTACTAGTAGATTTCTGCCAAGAGCTAATTCTCCTTGGTCAGTTGCTGGGCCATCAGCCAGAACATCACCCTTTTTTACTTTTTGATGTTTTTCTACAATAGGGCGTTGATGAATACAGGTGCCTTGATTAGAGCGAGAAAATGTATTGAGTTCATACGTCACTTTTTTACCAGCACTGGTAATCATAGTGATATGAGTAGCATCTACATAAGAAATCTCTCCATCGTCTTCAGCGATAACAACTTGTTGAGAATTAACAGCAGCAAAACCTTCCATACCAGTACCAACTACTGGAGCCTCAGGTAAAATCAAAGACACTGCTTGACGTTGCATATTTGATCCCATCAAAGCTCTAGCTCCTTCATCATGTTCTACGAAAGGAATAAGGGAGGTAGATACTGACACTACTTGTTTTGGAGCAATATCAATATGGGTCAACTCTTTGATATGATACAAAGCAGCTTCACCATCTCTACGTGCAGAAACACGATTCTCCACGAATTCTCCCATGTCATTTAATGACGCGGTAGCTTGCGATACGACAAAATCAGTCTCTTCATCAGCATCATAGTATTGAACAAATTCAGTGACAAAAGGGCGTACTTGCACTTCTTTTAAGTCCTTTAATTTGCTCAAAATGGCAAGCTCTTTCTTACCTATTACAGAACGATCAGCAATTAGTTCTTTCTTCGTTTTTGGATCAAAAATAGCTTCGCCAAGAGTGCGGCCTAGTAAATTTTTTTCTTTATTTGGCACCACACTAGCTACCTTACGGTAGGGTGTTTCAATGAAACCATGCTCATTGATGCGTGCATATGTGGCCATATGTACTACCAAACCAATATTTGGTCCTTCTGGAGTGGCAATGGGACAAATACGGCCATAATGAGTACGATGTACATCACGAACGTCAAATGATGCTCGTTCACGAGTAAGTCCTCCCGGTCCAGTGGCTGATAGACGTCGTTTGTGATCAAGCTCAGACAAAGGATTGGTTTGATCCATAAATTGAGACAATTGAGAGCTGGCGAAAAATTCTCTCATGGCAGCAATAATAGGACGAGCATTGATCAACTGGGTTGGTACCACAGTCTCTAGATCTAGTACTGTCATGCGATCTTTACAAATACGTTCAGTACGCAATAAACCTACGCGAAACTTATTTTGCGCCAATTCACCAACTGGACGGACCCGGCGATTACCTAAATGATCAATGTCATCTTCTGTTGCGCTTGGGGTATTATTAAGTCTAATAATTTCTTTGATAATAAGCACCAGGTCATCTACTTGGAAAACACGATGCTCTCGGTCTATTGATGTTTTGACTGCGAGTCGTTTGTTGATCTTATATCTGCCCACACGACCAATATCATAGTGGCGATAATCAAAAAACATAGATTGTAATAGAGATTTAGCATTCTCTGAAGTAGCTAAATCACCTGGGCGAATACGTTTGTAAACAGCCTGCAATCCTTCTTCTTCATTACTAGTACTGTCTCTTTCTAGAGTAGATAAAACGAAATCAATTTCCGCTCCTTCACTGGCACCTTTGAATAAATCCAAAATATCCTTATCTTTGCCAAAGCCAAATGCTCTTAATAAAGCGGTCACCGGCACCTTTCTTTTGCGATCAACTTTTACGGTGATCACACCCTTTTTACCAGTTTCAATTTCTAACCACGCTCCCCGATTAGGAATGATTTTTGCGCCAAAGAAACCAGTGTTTTCATCTTTGGTAAAAATAACACCAGGTGAGCGCACAATCTGACTAATTACCACGCGCTCTACACCATTGATAATGAATGTCCCCCGGGGGGTCATCATTGGTAAATTGCCCAAAAACACCTCTTGTTCTTTCACTTCACCGGTGACTTTATTAATTAGCTGCACCTGACAGCGTAAGGGGGATTCATAAGTGATATTTTTCTCCCTGGCCACCTTTTCATCATACTTTGGCTTATCCAACATATGTTTAAGAAAATGAAGCTCAAGATTTTTACCGGTAAAATCTTGAATAGGATTTACTTCTTCCAATAATTCTTGGATACCTTCTTCCAGGAACCAACGGTACGAATCGAGCTGTATTTCAATCAAATTGGGCAAATCTAAAATATCTGCTGCTGGAGTGAAGTACTTGCGCTCAGTAAAAGATTGGGCCATAAGCGTGGAGAACTTATTAAATAAAAATAATCAGAGCAAAAGACTGTTCTCGGGTCCCTACTAGGCAGGAACATAATTACCGGTAGTCTAACAGATAGTATCGAGACTATAGTGAGACATTACTTCCCTGTCAACAAAAAGTGCACTGTATGAAGGCAAAAGAGACACAATCCCTGATATAATGAAAGGAAAACACAAATAAATATGTTCAATTACAAATATATACATGCGCTGATTATTGCTAATTTGCTACTTTCTCTAGTGCCCCAGCACGCTTTTGCAGATAATGATGAAGTGGCAGATTTGGTGACTAATTTAAATTGTGTAGTTACTGCCTACTACCAACCAATTGCTGAACAAAAAAACTTCGAAAGAGGGAGTTTGGCTGCCGATATTGCTATGAATGGTGATGATACCGCTGCCGATGGTACCAAAGTGAAACTAGGATTAGTAGCAGCTCCTCCTGACTATCCTTTTGGTACAATTGTTGATATTCACGGATTTGGTGTTGGCGAAGTGCATGACCGTGGAGGGGCTATTAAGGGGAATCGTTTTGATATTTGGGTAGGAAAGGGGGATGAGGGTTTAGCAAGAGCGTTGAATTGGGGAAAACGGACCACAAATTGTACAGTTTACTTACCAGGCAGTTCAGTTCCTGCAGAAGTTAAAGAGCGCATTGGTAAATATAATTTACCCCCAGCATCTTTGCCATCTTCATACTGGGAAAAGAAGCTTTCCGGTGGACGCAAAAATCTCAGTCTTGGCGAGAGTGGTGAAAATGTGTTGTTTTTACGCAAAAGCTTAAATAATATTGGACTAAAGGTAGCGTTAACTGGTGAATTTGATAAGGCTCTAGAAAATCAGGTGATTGCTTTTCAAATTCAACAAAAGATTATCGTTAATGCTGAGAGTTATGGTGCTGGCATAGTAGGTCCTCGTACCTGGCAGGCATTGCTTAGCCAGAAACCTGAGACTAAAGAGTTAATTGAAGAAGCGCCTGAAGGCAAATCTGATGCCTCAGGTTCCGGTCAAGTGATTACGGTTGCCTTAGAATATGGAGCCCAAGGATTAGAAGTAAGTAAATTACAGGAAAACTTACGTTTGCTAGGCTACTTTGATGGACCAACCATTACTGGTTACTTTGGTCCTTCTACCAAGGCCGCCATTGTCCGTTTCCAATTAGCTGAGAAGTTAATTGCTAAAGCCGATGATACTCGAGCCGGAAACTTTGATGAAAAGACGCGTGAACAAATGTTAGCGGTATTGTTAGGCAAAAAGACTACCGTGCCTGATCCTGTTTTAGTACTTAAGCGTGGTAGTAAGGGGACTGAAGTGAAAATCCTTCAAGAAAAGCTTCAAAAGATAGGGGTTTACACTGGTCCTATTACTGACTTCTATGGTGAGCAAACAGAAAAAGCAGTAAAAGACTTCCAATCCCAATACCATGTACAGCTAGCTTCAGCAGCTAGTGAAGGTTCATTTGAGCTTAAAACTGCTACTAGGCTAGATCAGAGTTTAGGTATGGATATTAGTTTGAGTCCTACTTTCATTCGTTACATCGAACAATTCACTCTAGTACAAGGCACTTTGACTAAAGGCAATTAAGATAGTAGTCCTTTAGTTTCTAGCTGATTTTCGTTTACCAAGAATCATATCACGGAGTACTAAAATACTATACTTAGCTAGTCGAATGCAGTGTTTGGCCTTCAATACGGTCCAGATCAAACTGCGTCGTCGGTCCTTACTATCACAGAATTGTTGTAAAAAATTATTCTTCTCTGCTTCAATCACTTTGAACATAGTGTCGAATGTATCATTTCTTTTCATTTGATCCCAAATCCAGCGATAACGTAACTGTTTGTGAAAGTATGCCATCAATTGATTATAATTGTTGACGGCTGCATGCAATTGTTTTGAGTGTAAACTCTTACCCTGGAAATATTCCTCTATTAGTTTGGCACCTTCAATACCTGAAAC
Source organism: Candidatus Abawacabacteria bacterium (assembly GCA_016207805.1). Lineage (NCBI taxonomy): Bacteria > Candidatus Abawacaibacteriota > Candidatus Abawacabacteria bacterium. The sequence continues at coordinate 96,619 of JACQZO010000002.1, forward strand.
TATTGCGCCTTTGATCCCGTCAGCGGCAAATGCACCACACAAGCCGGCAGCATCGCCAATTAACATGACATTCTTGTCGATAATCTTTTTCAAAGGGCCGGCAATAGGAATGCCACTGCCGAAGGCAAATACCGGTTTAGTATTGTCAGCATCAATGGCGATGATTTTTTCTGCAAGCAATTTTTGGACAAACTCTTGCAAGAGCTTCCCGCTTTGATTCATTTCATCAGTAAAAAGTTTTGCTAACCCAATACGAAATGCTTTTTTCCCATCAATAATAGTGGGGGAAAGCCAGCCTCCATAACCCAAAGAAAATTCTCCGAACCAAAAATGATAAATGGTTTTTTCCGGCTCTTTACCAAGCAATACTTCCCCTAAATAGACTTGTTCTATACCAAAGAGAAATCGTCTATTTTTGCTCAGTCGATCATGCGATTCGGCAACTTTTGAGTGGCCGCCATCAGCGCCAACTAAAAACTTCGTCTCTACTGTTAGGGGCGCATCTTTATGCTTTAAGTTGATAGTTAATCTTTCGCCAATTTGTTGATATGTTTGTAATGAACAACCAGTAAGAACAGTGACATTTTCAGGTAAAGAATCGGCTAATGCTCTGACCAAATTTCTAGTGTCAGTTTGATAAATCCAATTATGATCTGTTTCTGAAATGAAGTGATTTTTAAAATTGGTGGCAATTACCGCGATTGAGGTGATGGGATTGGTGATGTAGCGATCAATATCAAAAAACTGAGCAAAAATCTGCCGTGTATGTTCAGTAATTAAACCGGTAGACTCTACTTGACTACCAATAACAGGTTTGCGATCAATTAATAATACCTTTAAATGTCGGCCCAGATGGAGTGCCAGAGTGATGCCACCGAAACTTGCGCCACAAATAACTACGTCATACTGTTTGCCCATGATTGTTAATTTGTCTTGATAAATCTTTTGATCTTTTTCCCCTCAATAATCACTTCTTCTAGAAAATTGCTAACTGGTCGTATCCACGTTACATAAGGTGAATAAAGCGCCTGATAGACTACGCACGGCTCTTCATTGCTTTCTAAAAAAGCGATGCTAATGATTTTATATTTTCTGTCCGGATGTTTATAATGGGTGTATTGATCTTCAGCCTTTAAAGTTTGGCTGATTTGCAGGAGCTCTTGTTCTAAAGATGCTGAGTCTTTCATAGCAAATCAACAGGTAAAAGTGTGTCAAAATCTCCTCTAAATTCCACCGCTTCTGCCGGAGATGTGATAGTTACTTTAGGATTGGCTGTATCAAGGGAAATAGAGATTTCCAGTTCGCCACCTGCGAATATGTCGTCTGCTGGTAAATGAAATTTTCCATGCAGTTCAGTAAGTACTTGCTCACTATTCACCCAGTAGTCAAGTTGAGGAGTTAGCATTGAACCCAAGGTTTTACTAGTGCCAGTAAATAAGTTTTCTAAGTTAGCTAAGTCCATATTTTTCAAGGAGTAGTGATAATATGTTTTTCCATTGATTGTCGCTGTCTCTAAATAGGTACTTATTGATGATAACTCAACAAACTCAGGCAGATTGCCTGCTCTTGGTAAGAACATTGCCAAAGGAAAGCTATCTTCTGCTGGCAATTTCAACCATTGGTTTTGAGGTAGGGGAAAGGGAGTAGCGTGATTACCAGTTGCCTGCATATTTTCAAATCGGGAGAACATCCCTTGCTGATTAATAATCATTTGCATACCACCCATAATACTCATGTCCTGATGAACTCCTGAGCCATTAATATTCACTGCTATCGCTTTGTTGCTATAATCTATTGCTCCATTGAGATGAAGATTAATATCCAGATTGCCATCTTGAGCTGATACCATATTACCAGTTACGCTAGCTTTAAAAGTTGAGCTGCAGCTTTCTGTAACAGCGTTACAAGGGGTGTCATCTGCTGAAAGATTATTCCATTCAGTATTCAAGTAATCTGGCTCATCATCACTGTAGCCATAGTCATCTTCTCCATCATTCCAACCTTCATAATCAGTATCTTCAGAGTTATCATGGTGCTCTTCATTAGCTATCGGCTCTAATAAAGGACAATAAACATAGGCTGGTTTGTCCATCGTATAGGCTATCTTGCACCATTGATTTGTTTCTTCTAATACTTCTACATGCATTCCTTTATCTAACACATCAATTACTTTACCTTGTACACTTGGCAGCGAACGGACATTGGCATTTTTTAACACCAAGTGACACCCACAAGAGGCGAGTGCCACATTACTTGTAAGCATTAGCACACAGGAAAGTATCACAAGGGAGCGAAATGTTTTGAGCATAGAATGAAAATATCAGGAGGAACACTACAAGCGTGGTTTGTTGGAGTCAAATGCTAAGCTTTTTGAGCCAGAATTGTTTGGTGTCCTCTTGGTGCTTTAAATATTCCTTCAATGAGTATTTGGTAATTTCATCAGTTTTTTTACTGTAACTCAATAATGTACAAGGAACTTGGGCGGAAATAGCAAAAATATAACTATGAAATCGCATAGCTATAAAATGTGTACAGCTGCTTACCAAGGCAAATACTTTCTCTGGTGTGTGCTCAACTTTGAGCGCAACTGGCAGGTTAAAAGCTTGATTCAAAGTCCTCTGTAATTGAGAGAGAATGTCTCGGTCATCAGGTTGATGTAGGGCAAAGGGAATAAGCCAGATTTCAGTAATAGTTTTCTTCTGGAGAATCTGGTCAACTGCTTGCAATAATTGCCTTTTAACTTCATCAAAAGTAAGCCGCTTACTTTCTCGAATATTAATTCCCAAAATGGTAGAACTGGGATGGTGAATTGGAGCAGAAAAATATCCCCAAACTGGATCAGGAACAATCGTAACTGGCTTTTGAGTATGTTTTTGTGCCCATTCGCTAGAATGTTGATCTCGTACAGTAATTAAAAAAGCGCGCTTTAAAATACCTTTTAGCCAAAGTTCACTAAGGGAGTTTTTGATCGGTCCTACACCAACTGCCCAAATGATAATTTTCCTTTTGAAATAAGAGAATAATAAGGTTCTCAGCCACCAAATGAAGAGAGGACTAAATCCCTTTTGGCCAATTTCTTGATCATGCAAGATACCACCCCCACCAATAACGATATAGTCGCAACTTTTTAAATAAGAAATACTTTTGTGCCAAACTTTTGTTCGCCATTGGCAATAGAAACTCCGGGCACCAGTGGCAATCATGGGGAATATATGGCTAAACTCTGTATGGAGTGCTTTACTGTTGGTAACATCATGACTAAATAGGGCTGTTTCTGACTGAGGAAATAAATGCCTGATCTGGGCATGAATACTTTGTGCTATTGCTTCATCACCGATATTTCCTCTTCCATAACTGCCTAATAATGCAATGCGCATAAAATTTATTTGCTTTCATAAAGTAAAATATCAATCATTTTAAAACAAGCCGGACCATCACTCACTTGATGTTTTGATCACCTGATCTATGCTGTTCACGTAAAACTACTTTCAATTTAATTGCTATTTTATGGCCGAAGCAAAAAAAAAGCTTTCAGTATGGTATAAATTTCTTATTGGAGCTGTCACTTTATTTATTTTGGTCGGAGTAGCGATGGTAGGATATTCCTTTTTGACTCCACCGCAAGTTCGTGGTGATAATTTAGTGCTTGGCCAAATCCAAAAGATCGATCACAGCTCCCCAGTACGTATTCCGTTCTCACGTTGGATGGATAAAGCTTCAGTGGAGGCCGCTTTTCACATTACCCCCTATATTGAAGGTTCCTTCCAATGGGAAGGAAGCACATTAGTTTTTATCCCCCAAACAGGAAATTGGGGAGAAAAAAAACAATATCAAGTATGGATAGATACTAGTGCTCAAGATATTTTACGCAAAAAACTTGCTGAAACATTCTATCAAGGATTTGAAATATCAGGGCCTCCTACAGTGATAATGAATTTACCCCAAGGCGAAATTCAAGATGTGGCAGCCCCTTTGATAATTGTTTTTGATAGGCCAATGATATCTGCCTCTACCCTCACTCAAATGCCTGTTGTGCCACCAGTAAATATCTCTCCTTCGACACCTGGTAAGTATCAATGGGTAGGAACCAATACATTGCAGTTTACCCCTGAGCAATGGCAGCCTGCTACTTCATATACTGTCACAGTTGCGAAATCTTTTCAGGACTTATATGGCCTATCGCTCCAGGAAGATTACTCTTGGCATTTTGATACTGCACATCCCACCATATTATATAGTTATCCTGCCAATGGTTATGAAAAAGCAGGACCACAGACAGAAGTAATCATCCGTTTTAATCAAGCTATAGACCAGCATTCATTAGAACAAAATATTGATTGGGAAATCACTGAGAAGAGACAGAAGGTATCTTTTGCCTTACGCTTAGAGGAAGAGGGGACCAAAGTGGTGCTCACTCCACAGCAACCTTTGCCTTATCAAACTAGTTTCCTTACCACAGTACACAAGGGCCTAAAGTCAGCTCATGGCACCTTTGCTTTGGAGCAAGATTTTGTCCTATCTTTTAGCACCGTCGGTTTGCCTTTGGTAGAAAAAACTGAGCCGCAAGAAGGCAGCAAAGACGCAGCCCGCTATGGGGTGACTATGCAATTTACCAACCCAATGAGTGACAAAGATATTGACCGCTTTATTAAAGTGGAACCAAGAATTGAAAATCAATTTAATGATCTTAGTGAATACGCTGAAAACCAAACATTAACTATTAGTGGTGACTTTTTACCATCAACTCATTATGTAGTTACTCTCAATCAGAATTGGGTGGATCAATATGGACAAAAAATGCCATTCGATTTTATTCTAAAATTCGACACTGCTCCTATTCCAGCAGATGTTGCTTTTGTCGGCCGTCAGGAGTTCGGTCTGATTGATGGCTACGGCGATCGCTATGAACAAATTCTCCAAGCTATCAATGTTGAGAAAGTTCGGCTGAGCCTAGGGAAAATCAATGTCGCTGATATTTGGCCAATGCTGAAACGGGAGTCTACAAACAGAATAGAGTTAAACAATCAGAGTACATGGGATATTTCCTCTCCCAATCCTTTGAATCAAGTGGTAGAAATTCCAGTTGATATTACCAGCAAAATACCTACCTCAGGTGTTTATCTGATGCGAGCTCAAGCAGTGGGGCATGATAATCTCAACTTAAGGCAAGTTTTTTTGGTAAGCAAGACTGCTTTGACTTTGAAAGTTTATCCTACTGGCGGAATGGTTTGGGCCACTGATCTGAAGTCTGGCTTACCAGTAGCAGGGATGCAAATCACTCTTTTTAAAGATGCTCAAAATACTTTACTCCAAGGAACCACTGATGCTGATGGTCTATTTTCATTTCCATGGCCAAGCAGTTTGTCTCTAGAAGAAAATGGCTATTATAACTTCCCATCTCTTTTGGCTATTGGTCAGAAAGGTGACGACTTCGCTCTCACTGGTAATGATTATAGTTGGGGTCAAGGAATTGAGGCCTGGAATTTTTATATTGCTCAGAGCTCTTCAGCAGAAAAGGTGCGGGGTTTCGTCACTACTGATCGTCCTCTGTACTTACCCGGGCAGCAAGTGTTTTTCAAAGGAATATATCGTACGGAGAGAGATAATACGTATCAGCTTCTTAGCAATGCCACAAAAGTAAAAGCAAAGTTAATTAATCCAACAGGAGATGAAATTTGGAGTAAAGAATTACTGATTGATAGTCATTCTACTGTTAGTGATACAGTTAATTTGCCAGTGTCAGCATCTTTGGGTAATTACACCTTAGAGACAGAAATAGCTAATGAAAGGCAGTATATTACATTCCAAGTACAAGAATATAAAAAGCCTCTTTTTAAAGTAGAGGTACAAACTCCAAAGGAGGAATATGTGCGTGATGAGGTAATTAATGTAAAGGCCAAGGCGACTTATTACTTTGGTATGCCTTTAAGTACTGCCAAAGTGTCATATCGCGTCTATGCCAGTGACTATTTCTTCTATCCTGATGGCTATGATCGTTACCAATTCTCAGATATAGAAGCTGCGTGTTTGTACTGTGATCCCACAGGTCGATCCGGGAAGCCATGGGTAGAAAAAACGACAACTACCAATGAACAAGGGGAAATTGAATTTACTATACCTACCACTTTTACCGATGAGAAAGAGTCCCAGATGCTGAATATTGAGGTAGGTGTAGAGGATCCAAATACCAAAGAGATGATTTACTCAAGTCAAAATGTGATAGTTCATAAAGGTGACTTTTATCTTGGTATAGCCAATCAGCAATATGTTGTTGAGCAGAAAGAAAATGCTACTTTTGCTATCGCGAGTGTAAATGTGAAAGGAACGGCACGTACTCATACCAGTGGTGAGGCAACACTCTATAAACGCGAATATAAAACTGTAAAGAAAAAGGGAGTGGATGGCTTCTTTTATTACGATACTTCATTCATAGATACTGCAATTAAAAATACTGCTTTCACTACCGGCAGTGATGGCAAAACTAATTTAGTGTTTTCTATTCCAGAAGGCGGCCAATATCATGTGGGCGTTAGAGCTAGTGATAATAAAGGGCACACCGTTGTTAGTGGCACTAATGTCTGGGTCAATAGTGAAACTTATATTAATTGGGGAAGAGATAATAATGATCGAATGGACATCATTCCCGACAAGAAAGAATACACTATAGGTGAGACCGCAAAACTTTTAGTTAAATCGCCTTATGAAGGTGTCAAAGGTCTCCTCACTATTGAACGGAATGGTATCATCGAAAAAAGAATCATTGATATCTCCACAACAGCCACAGTAATCGAATTGCCACTAAAGCCAGAATATTTGCCTAACGTTTTTGTTTCACTTTTAGCAGTCAAAGGATATGGCAAGGATAATATTCCGGGTTTCAAACTGGGATATGTTAATCTGCGGATCAATACCAGCATTAAGGCATTACATCTGGATTTATCATCTGATGCTTCTGTGTATACACCTCAATCCGTTGCAACAGTGAATTTGACTGTTAAGGATGCCAATGGCAAGCCCGTACGAGGGGATTTTGCCGTGGCCGTGGTGGATCAAAGTTTATTGGCATTAAGTGGTCAAAGAGATGATAATCTAATTGAACGTTTTTTTGGACAGAGGTCTTTGTCGGTATATACCTTTAATAGTTTGGTGACTCTTATAAAGAGAATAGATGTGAAAAAAGGGGGCGGAAGTAAAGGAGGTGATGGAGCAGCCGCTTTAGCAAAGAGAAAACAATTTAAGGATACCGCTTACTTTAACCCCCATATCCAAGTAAATGAAGAAGGTAAGGCGCAAATAAAGTTTACACTTCCTGATAATATTACTACCTGGCAAGTGTGGGTTTTTGGAGCTACTGATGACACATCAGTAGGTAGTGCTACACTACCCTTATTGAGCAAAAAAGATGTCTTTGTTGAGCCGATACTACCTAAGTTTGCTACTAGTAACGATCGAATAAAAATAGGTGCTACAGTTCATAACACTTCGGTTAAAAATACTAATGTAAAAGTAAGTCTTGATACTGAGAATATCGATATTCTCAGTAATCCTATACAAGATGTTCAATTGCCGGCCCAAAGTAGCAGGGTAATATATTGGGAAAGTAAGGTTACAGCCAAACCCTCATTAGCAAAATTGACTTTTCATTTACAAGGAGAGAACAATAATGACAATGTGGAAAAAACTATTCCTGTCTACGCTCAAGCGATTCAATTGGCTACTGCTTTTGGTGGGACTGTACGAGAACAAGCTGTCGTAGAACAGATCATTATCCCTGTTGGCACCGTGGTTGAAAGTATCAAAGGAACGGTGAAGGTCTCATCGCAATTACAAGATACGGCAATGAGGTTTTCCACTGATATCCAGGAGCTTCCTTATAGCTCTTCAGATGTGATTGCTGCTCAATTGCTAGTAACGATTTTAGACGATAAGTTTACTCCCATCGAAAAAGAAAAGCGCTCTGCTGAATTAGTACAAAGGCTTTATGTCTATCAACAAAATGATGGTGGATTTAATTATTTCCCGGGATTAAGTAACAGTAATCCTTATGTGAGTGCCTATGTTTTTTCTGTACTTACTCATGCTCGTAGCCAAAACATAACAATTGATAGTCAGATTCTTCAACGGGCTAAAGATTATTTAGTAGACTATCTCAATCAGCCAACAGAATTAGACCAAAATGCCCAAAAGAGTTTTACCAATGAGGCTAGAAAAGTTGCCGAAACACAAATGCGGGAAACATTAGACAACAAGGCGTATGTTGCCTTTGTTCTAGCTAAAGCAGGAGAGAGCACTCTACCTACGCAGACTCTCGTGGACCGATTGACAGAAATGTCGTTAGCTTCCCAGGCGCATTTGGCAATGGCACTATTGCATCTCCATCGTGATGATCAGGCTCAATCTATAGTGTTAGCTATTAAAAACAAAGTGGTAAAAACTGCTACATTAGCTCATTTCCAAGACAATAGAGTGCCACTTGTGACCATCAATCCAGTGAATAATGGTCTCTATACTAATACAGTAATTTTGCAGTTGTTAGCCACAGCAAATGCCAATGATCCTCTTATTGCTGATCTTATGCGCTATGTTCTATCAGCACGAAATAATGATATTTGTCCTGATATTTTTACGAAATCTTTATACACTTTAGTTGCTCATGAATTGAATCAACAAAACAGTGCTGCTGTCACCTGGAAAGTGCTTTTGAATGATAAAGAGATTGGCCAGGGAAATGGAGCTGGTGAAGTCTCTTTTTCTGCCCAACAGCTAAAGTTAGCTGGTGAAGAAAATACTTTGCTAATTCAAAAAACAGGTAATGCTAATCTCTATTATACCGGTTTGTTAGAGTATGAAGAGCGCAATGTTGCTGCTATGCCACTTACTCAAGGAATTAATGTCTATCGTGAATATTTTGCTCTCGAAGACAAAGAAGGTAAAACACCTTTACACTCTTTTCATCAAGGTCAGGATGTATACGTGAGGTTAAGTGTAATTGTTCCCCATGATCAGTACTTGGTCACCGTAGATGATCCTTTACCGGCAGGCCTCAATGCGCAAAACTTTGTATTTCAAACTAGCTCGCGTTGGCAGCAACATTTGCTTGATGAAATTACAGCCTTACAATTAGATCGTAATACCTTACAAAATATGATATTGCCTTGGACATGGACTCATCAAGAGATGAAAGATGATCGAGTGATTACCTATGCCCGTTTCCTCAGTAAAGGTGTTTATCAAATAAATTATATAGCGAAAGCCGGTGTGTCAGGCACTTATCAAGTTAGACCTGCCCGAGCATTTGTCCAGCATGCACCGGATATATTTGGTACCAGTGCGGCAAAAGAAGTTATAGTAACCCCCTAATTAATCCTCCATATCGACCAGCACTTCGGAACCCAAGGGACCTTTTCTGATTAGCAATCGATCAGGAAAGGTTTCCTTTAATTCATCGACATGAGTAATGATGATAATTAAGCTAAAAAACTTTTCCAGTTTGTGCAGGATCTGCACTATATGATCTCGACCGCTTTCATCTTGGGAACCAAAGCCTTCATCAATTACCAGGAAGTCAACGTGCTCATTACTTCTTTCGGTCAGGAGCTTGGTCAAAGCCAAACGCAAAGCAATATCAATGCGAAAAGCCTCGCCGCCACTAAAAAGTTCATAGGTCCTAGTACCAAAGGTGTCTCCAATCAAAATGTCCAAGGTTTCAATTTGAGTGTCTTTGTCAGTTTTACTTGTTCTGGTCAGGCTGAAACGAATACTCATGGTATTGTCGGAAAGAAAACTTAAAATGTCATTGGCATATTGTTCTAGACGAGGAATGGCTTCTTCAATGATCATTGTTGGTATTCCTCGATAACCGAAGGCATCTACTAATAGGCCTAAAACATCTTGATCTATGTTTAAGTTGTGGAGCTGTTCTTCTAAGCCTTTGATCTGCTCGCCGATTCTGTCTATTTCGTTGCCTAAGTGTTGAGCTAGATTTTTTTGTTGTAATAGGTCTGCTTGTTTCTTGAGCATCACTTCCTTATCCGATCGGAGTTTTCTTAAAGTTTCATTATCAACAGTGGTTTTACTTAGGATCATCTTTAGCTCTTGTAATTTCTCATCTAGAGCGGCGTATTCCTTTTTGTCTCCTTGCTCCATCTCTGTTAATAACGAAACTTCTTTATCTATTCCTTGTAATTCTTGTATATAATTTTGATAATCTCTATACAAACTATCGTCAGCCAATAATTGATCTCTTTGCTGTTGGACAAGAGCTAATTCCTGGTCGGATACTTTATTTGTCTTTATCTCAACTTGGAGGAGATCTCTTTCTTGGGCCAACTTACCTTTTTGTGCTTCGAAGTTCAGTAATATCTCTTTATTTCTTTCAGTGAGTTGTTGTAATTGCTGAAAAATACTTTGTGCTTCTTGCAGCTTAGCGCCCGCTTCAATCTGCTCTCGCAACACTATACTCTGCTCAGATAAAATAACTTTTTGTGCTAATAACTGATCATTTTGCTCCTTTAGCGTATTGTAATGTTGAACTAGATCACTTCTCTCCTCATCATACTTTTTGACTATTGTTTCTTTGTGATGGCTATCTACCCCTTGTTCGCAAAGCGGACATAATTCACCTAATCCCAAAAGTTGCTCCTTTTTTACTTTAATTTGATTACCCTGATGAACGATCAGATTTAGTTCTTGTTCTAAGCCACCGATTTGGCTACTGATTGCAATCAATTGATTTTGAACTGCAGCATAAGTCTCATGTGCTTTTTTTGTTGCTAACAACTTTTCTGCCAATTGTTCAGATGTTTCACCTATGATCAATGGTGAATGTTTTAATTTCTCATATTCCTGTTTATACTTTTCATTTTGTCCATTGATTTGTGTCTGTATCTGCTCAAGTTGGTGATCTATATAGGACAGCTTCTCTTTAGCATGTTCTTCAACTATTTTTGCTTTCTGTAGCTTGGTAACCTGATCATGAAGGGCTTGCAATTTAATATGGTCTATTGGTGCCGGATGTTTTTCAGGTAGCCGGGCTTGTAGTGGTTTTCTTCTTTCCACCAAAGTTTGTATTTTGCTTTTGGTACTTGCCAACTTTTGAGCATACTGTGCATGTGCATTCTCTAAATAACGCAATTGTTCTTCCTGAGTTTGTTTAATCTGTAAGGCAGCTTCGATACTTTTAATCTGTTCATCCAAGTTTCGACTATCTAGTGTTAACTGAGTGTGATTTATTTGTCCCAAAGCAATTTCGATTTGAGTGATTTCATTACTGATTCTGCCTTTTTCAGCAAGTAAATACTGTTTTTGTTGAGTTATCGCCTGCTGTTTGCTTTCGGCTTCACGTAGCTGATTCTTGCTTATTTCATGCCACTGAACATAGCGTTCAAGATTCAAAATTGTTGCCAAAAGTTCTTTTCTCTTGCTAGGAGATTTTTGGGTAAACTCTTGAGCGTCACCTTGCCTTAAAAAAGCTGAACTAATCAAAAGGTCATAATCAATACCAATCAGTTCATTGATTCTCTCTTGGGTCGCACTAATGGTAGCGTCAGTAAGTACTGTGATTGGCTCAGTAAGACTTTGTAATTCCAAGATTGAGACAAATCCTTTGCCCTTTTTACTCTTTTTGCGAATAATTCGGTAAGTATGGTCGCGAATTACCAAATCCAGGCGTACTTCCATATCAGTACTGCCACTATGCATAATTTCCGTATCTCCTCCAGCTCGTGTTTTTCCCCAAATTGCCCATAGCATTGCATCCAAAATGGAGCTTTTCCCAGCACCATTGGCACCTAAAAACAATAAGGTATGATATCGACTGAAATCGATATCTACACCTTTTTCTCCATAACTTAAGAAGTTTTTGAGATAAAGATTTTTAGGATGCATTGATGCTTACTGCATTAATTGCTGAAGTACATTATGAGCGATCATATCTCTTTCTTGTTTGAGGAGTTTCTCATCACCAAATTGAATACTAATTTGCATGCCAGTTTCTATATGGGCAGGCAAATGACTAAGTGGCCAATAAACCGTCTCGCCAGTGCCATCTAATTTAAGCAAAGCCTGACTATCCTCAATTCGCTCGACAGAAGCAAATGTCAGATATTGTGAAATGGATTGGGCAACTTGGGAAACGAGCATAGGAACTTTATAAGATTTAACTATAGCATGGGATAAACTGAAACCTAGCCCACCTATCGACAAGGTCTTTACAACTTGCTCCTAGTGGTCTCTGGTTATCTTTAGCTGGGAATTGTTTTGACAATACTTGGTATTTTGCTCTTTACCTTGTGCCATGCTATTTTGGTCCCGTTCTTATTGGTCTTCCTTATGCGAAAATATCACATTACAACTTTTGGCTGTCAGATGAATGTTTCCGACTCAGAACGGATCTCAGCAGTGTTAGAAAGCCTAAATTTTGCTCAAGCTGCAAAAGAGAGTGAGGCTGATGTCGTTATTTATAATACTTGCTCAGTACGTCAGAAATCTGAGGATCGAATTTTGGGTAGTAGAGAAAAATGGCAAGCAATGAAGAAACAAAATCCCAACATGGTTATTGGTGTTACCGGGTGTATGGTTTCTCATAAAGGCTACAACTTTAAACAAAAGCTTCCTGAGGTTGATATCACCTTTTCTATTGAGGAATTGCCCACATTACCAGGAAAGTTAGCTGAGTTGATGGGGGTTGATCTGAATGTCAGTGAATATAATGATTATCTAAATATAATCCCAAAAGTAAAAAATAATTTTCAAGTATATGTACCGATCATGACTGGTTGCAATAATTTTTGTAGCTTTTGTATCGTGCCATTTACCCGAGGGAGAGAACGTAGTCGCCCAGTAAAAGATATCATTGCTGAAATTACTTCGTTTGCTGCTAAAGGTGCCAAGGAGGTGACGCTCTTGGGTCAAAACGTAAACAGTTTCCGAGGTGCGAAAGAGGATGGTAAATCGGCAAGTTTTGCCTATTTACTGCATCAAGTTGCCAAAATTCCAGGCATTGAGCGCATATTCTACACGTCTCCTCATCCCAAAGATATGAAAGATGATGTTATTCAGGCTCATGCTACGATTGCCAATCTCTGTCCCACGATCCACTTACCTGTACAGTCAGGTTCATCTACGGTACTGCGTCGTATGAATCGTTTTTATACTAAAGAAAGTTTCTTGGAGCTGGTGAAAAAGTTTCATGAGGCAGTGCCTGGCATTACTATCAGTACTGACATTATCGTAGGTTTCTGCGGTGAGACTAAAGAGGAGTTTCAAGATACTCTGGATATCTATCGTAAGGCCCAATTTGATTTAGTATACATAGGTATGTATTCACCTCGACCGCACTCATTGGCCTACAAGATGAATGATGATATATCAAAAGAGGAAAAGAAAAGAAGATTTCGTGAATTACATGCCTTGCAAGAAGAAATTGCCGAAGAAAAAAATAAGGTGTATTTAGGTACAAGTGTAAGCGTCTTGGTTGATAGGGTAAAAAATGATACAGCATCAGGACGCTCACAACATTTTAAATATGTTGAGCTGCCGGCTGAAGGTGTGCAGATCGGAGATATTGTAACGGTAAAGATTAATGAAGCTTTGACATGGGTACTTCGTGGCGAGAAAGTATAGTGGAGCAGGCGAGTCAATATATAGAGACTCAATTGAAGAAAGAGCCACAATCTCTATTAGTACTTTTGGGACCTACTGCTTCAGGGAAAACAAGTCTGGCTTGCGAATTGGCAAAAAAGTTTCCTTTAGAAATTGTCTCAGCGGATTCTCGGCTAGTATATAGAGGCATGGATATTGGTACTGCCAAACCTCAAGCTGCTGAACTTCAGCAAGTGCCCCATCATCTCATTGATATTGTGTCTCCAGAGGATAATTTTACTTTGGCAGATTATTTACCCAAAGCCAATGAAGCAATAGAAAAAGTATTTGCTAACACCCATGTGCCCCTGCTTGTCGGTGGCACCATGCTTTATATTGATGGCTTGGTATATAATTATCAGTTACCCGGTAGTGAAGGGAAAAAAGTTGCTAATTACCGTAATTGGCCATTGGTCCAATTACAAGATCGACTAATGACGCTGAATCCTCAGGCACAACATATTATTGATTGGCAAAACAGCGTGCGTCTTATGAGGGTATTAGAATATTATGATCAAACTGGAGCTTGGTTATGGCAACAAAAAAAAAGAGGAACTAGCAAATATCCTTATTTACTTTTAGGCTTGGCAATTGACAAAAAGTTACTACGTGCACGAATTGCTGCCAGGGTGGAAAAACAGTTGGCTGATGGCCTAATAAAGGAAGTTCAGCGACTTCAGAAGACTTGTCCAATCATTCCCAATGCTTTAACGGGCATTGGCTATAGACAAGTGATTCGCTATTTAAATGGCGAATATTCTTTGCAGGCAATGAAAGACCAGGTCATTCGCGATACCTGTGCTTATGCCAAAAGGCAAATGACCTGGTGGAAACGAAACAAAGAAATTATTTGGCTTTCTGTAACTGACTGATTTTTGCTTCCAATTCAGCAGGTTGTCGTAAACCAATAAAGCGTTCTACTTCTTTGCCATTTTGTATGAACAAAAGTGTAGGAATGCTGGAAATGCCAAATTTACCAGCAGTGATACCTGCTTCATCGACATCAAGCTTTGCCACCTTTATTTGCTCCTGGTATTTTTCCGCCAGAGCTTCAACAATCGGAGTTTGCATTTTGCAGGGACCGCACCAGGCAGCATAGAAATCGATTAAAACAATACCTTGATATTGTTCAACTTCTTGGCCAAAATTTTGATCAGTAATATGAACTACCATAGTTGCAGAAATTAATTGCTCACATACTATACATGTTCTCTCTAGCCGAAGTATAGGGAGTAGAAAATAATATGCTACAATACTTTTGTATTAACCAATTTGCTTGTTTATGCACACTTCTTTTTCTAAGGCAAAGCTGCTGTTACCGATATTCGGAGTTCTAGTATTAGCTGCTTGTAGTTTGTCACCAGCAGTACCCACACCACCATCTCCGCCAGTTGCACTACCTAATATTCTGAATAATCCACTAGCCGGTTTGCCGACAAACTTACCGAATAGTGATCTGAATTCAGCACTCCAGGGACTAAATGCTCTTGGCCAACTCGGCCAGGCTGTAGGTCCTGATGGTACAATTACCAACCCTAGTGCTGTGAGTGGTATCGTTAATTCCTTTGAAGAATTTGCCCGAGCCCAAGCAGCTCGTGATTTTCAAGAATTAGAAAGCGTCGATTTCCCTGAGGGGGTGCCAGATAGTGTAAAAAGTTTCAATTATACTAATGGAAAACTTTCTGGTGCTTCATTCCAATCTATGGACCCAATTGATTTGCGTTTGACGTATCTGACTATGGACACACTGAAAACAGTAGGCGATTTCTATCGTAGTTTAGCCAAAACATCTGCAGCTGGGGAATGGAAGGTAAAAGGTCAGGCAAACGGTTCTGATAAAAGTCATATTGAATTACAAAAACTACAAGGCACTAATGATGATCGTGTCTTCATTGAATTCGAAAAGCAAAGTGGTCTGACAGAAATCAATATTCGTTACTACAATTACAGTCGCTAAATTAAGTAGGTAATGAAAAAAGAGCTAATAATTTCTATTAGCTCTTTTTTTGTAAATGAATTTCTTCTTGCCACAGGTGATAAAAATAAACAGTAGTAATAATACTAGTGAATAAAGTGGCTACTATTGAACTTAGGATTTGCCCATACGATGATGTGGCGATATAAATCTCACTATAAAGAGGAACAAATAGCTGTATAACCGCATTTGTCACAATAGGTAATATACTTTGGATGAGCAAACAAGGCAGTACTATTAAGCCGATACGCAAGGCCAAATAAACATACCGACTCTTGGTCAGCTGAATCGAGCTTCCTATCGGATTAGCTTGCCCTGTAAAGAAAAAGTAAAGAGTGAAAATGACTTTAGGTCCGTGATAGATCAAAAGAAGCAAGTTTATAATTAGTGAGAACAAAATAATATAAACTCCCAAAGTATTGGATAATGGCACAATGTCACTTTGGTAAGTAAATGCTACTGGAATTAAACTAACCCAATGTTGTCCTAGTAGCCATAAGGGGATTACCAAAGACCAATACAAATAAAAAAGAGCAAGATCAAAGGCGAATAGAGAGCCTTCTTGTACGTTGAGAATAGTGCCACCAATTAAGATGCCAATGATGCTAAAGAAACTGGTCTTTAGTATCAGCTGATACCAAACTTTTACGATAGTAATCATTGATTGTAGCTGATGCTGGACATACATAATGTAGCTGCGTAAGTAGGACTTAGCAGTAATAATATATGCTCAGATTATAAGCAAATTAAGCTCGGGGTAAAGCTGTCTCTTTAGCAATTTCTTCCAGTGCTGTGAGCTGATGTAACAGAGGGATATGAGGGTGCTCTAGTAATCTGGTTGTTAGCTCAACGAATGTGCCATGCAATAGTGCCAAATGTTGATGCGAGAAATGGCTTGTCTGATCGGCTAAGCTTGGTTTTAGTAGCTCTGTAAACACTTTTTGTACTTTAGCAAGGAAATCTTTATCTGCTTTTTCATTGGTGATAGCATTTTGAACTTGCTTTTCGCCGTATGCTAAATAAGCATTAATTAAACGATAGAGTTTATTAACCGTTTGCATGCGAATAAATTCTACTGAATTCAGATCAATCATTACATGACCACGTTTTCTCGGTTGTCTAACTGGTGAGCTTGGTATGCGTGCTTGGACTGGGATTTCTGCATCATGAAAGATTGCTCTATTTGTTGTGACCATAAGAGCGGCGCCATATATAGCAGATATATGAGGCAATCTATCGGCTGTTTTCACTGCCAACTCAGGTCTCAGCACTTCTGTCAATGCTGCTCTAGCTTTTGCTGCTAAAAGTAAATGCTCTACTAATAACTCTAATTCTCCTACCAACTCCACTTTTCTTTGCTGACTATCTGCATCTAGTTTAATTGCTAATGATGGTCGTGCTGTGTCAAACATAATTGCCGCTCTTTCCATACTGCGTACATCGATATTTCTCTCAGCTCGTAAGCGTTTTTCTAAAAGGTCTCGAATACGTATTTGACTTACCTCTTCAGCCAGACGTCTACTTTCTTGCCCACATGCATCAAAAAAAGTGGTTTGTGCTTTTGGATTAACGCAAATTTCTCGCAGATGTTCATATTCTACTCCACCAATCTTAACGGGATCGAACCTTGCCATAATTAAAAAATGAGGGATAGTAAATTACAATCATTACTTGCAAAAAGCAAGGGGGGTGAGTACAATGGGGATGACATTAAAAAATACTATATGTCTAGAGTTGAAAATTTAAAAGAAAGCGAGCCAGGGGATCTAGTAGAAATGGCTGGAGTTTTAGCAAGTGAAGAAGAATTGGCAGCTCAATTGAATCCTGCTAGAGTTGGAGTTCGCGCACGTCTTGCAGGCTTACATGTTGCACCACCAGCGCCTGAAGCTCAAGCAAAGTCAGGAGTATATCGTAGCCGCGACGCTGCTTAGAGTTTGTGTGTATTGCCGATCAACACTAAAAAGTAAGGGGCTCTCAGTAGGTGCTTGCTTTTTAGTGTTTTTAGTATTGCCTAATTGCATAAAGAACTTTACTATACGCTCCTTTGATTACAAAATATGTCTTTAGCAAGAGGGAGCGCTGACTGTATTGTTGGTTTAGGTTGGGGAGACGAGGGCAAAGGGCGTGTGGTTCATAAACGTGCTCGAGGGTACGAAATTTGCGGCAGAGGTAATGGAGGTAGCAATGCTGGACATACCTTAGTGCTCAAAGATGGTAGAAAAATTGTAGTACATGCATTGCCTTCAGGTGTAGTTTATCCTGACAAAGAGCTTTATATCGGTTCAGGTTGTGTAGTAAATCCGATCAAAGTGCTAGCAGAAATTGCTGATCTAAGAGCTAACGACATTGAAGTAGGGGATAGATTGCATATTTCTGTATTAGCGACCACAGTGACACCCTTACATGTTTTAGAAGACAAATTAACTGGTGCAGCAATCGGCACTACAGGTAATGGAATTGGACAGGCCTATACAGGTAAAGTGATGCGCAGTGATGAATTGGGTCTTACGAATTTACGTGTATCTGACGTATTGAGTGATCCTCAAAGAGTAAAAAACTTACTACATCAACGTTGGTCTGCGCTTAAAATTGCTATTTTAGAAAAGTACCAGGCCTTATTTATTCTTTATTGTCGTAAACAAGAATCTTTGAAAGAATTATCACCTGACTTTGCTCTGGAAGCAGTAGAAAAGCAAGTATTAAGCGATATTGATAGTTTTATAGAATCAGTAAAAGTGATGTCTCGCCAAGGCTGGTTGGAAAGAAATGCTGGCTGGATGAATTCCCAATTAGCGAAAGGGAAAAGAGTACTTGGAGAGGGAGCTCAAGCCATAGGTATTGATGTTACCTACGGGGTTCATCCTTATGTCACCTCAAGTAATGCAGGACCGGGGGCTGTTTTAGTAGGTATGGATGTAGCACCCCAGTTTATGGGTACTGTTACTGGAGTGATCAAGGCAATTGCATCTAGAGTGGGAAATGGCCCATTCGTTGGCGAATTCGGTGGAGAAGAATCTGAAAAGTACTGTGCAGCAGATCCGGTACCTGGCAGAGTGGTAGAGCAGGCTCGCTATCAAATTGCTACTTTGCTTAGATCTAAAAATCCTATGGAGGTTGGTATTGCTTTGCGTATGCTAGGAGATGAATATGGTGCTACTACCGGTAGACCAAGACGTTTGGCACCATTAAATGTCCACAAATTGCAGCAAGACGTGGCCATTCATGGTATAGATGACATAGTTATCACCAAGCTTGATCGCTTAGCGGATTTTAGTGGTGCTGAGTTGTGGCATGGTGATATTCCTGTAATTGCTGGGTATGAACTAGGTGGTGAGGAGATTGATTATGAGCCAACTACTGAATCAGAGCTTCGCCAGGTAGTGTCTCGGTTAGAGCTCCATCCACGTTTCTTGAAAGATATTTCGGGGATCACTAATAGTGCAGACTTGCCTCTCCAGGCCCAAGCTTTTGTTCGAGCGATAGCAGAAAAAACTAGAGCGAGCATTAGCGCTGTTGGCGTGGGACCAGGTAGGGATCAATTATTAGATTGGGCTGCTTAAGCTTTTTTGCGTAGTACTACAATTAGCTTTTTAGTGAGAAATTCCCGCAACTTTGTCATTGTTGCTAAGTTGCGCAGAATCGGTTTCTCAAACTTTTCTATTACATAGTGTTCAAGAGAAAAGTTGCTTTCTTTGAAGATCTTATCTGCTTGAGTCAACGTAATATGATTGAGATAACCAACATATTCTTGGCCTTGAGCATTTCTACTAATACGAAAATCAATTCTTTCTTGGCCATCAGGCAAGTCCTGAACCAGGTGTTTATAAGCAGCAATTAAAGTTGTCTCGGCAAAAAACACATGTGCCCAGGGGATATGGATGGCGTCCCACATATGATGCCCCAAGAAATGGTAATAGGGCTCGAAATTAATACATAGCAATCCTGCTGGACGCAAAATTCTCTCAGCTTCTTTCAGCATATTCTGAGGATTGCTGACATGTTCAAAAACATCATTAGCAATCACAATATCAATGCTATTGTTCTCAATAAAGCTAGGTTTGGTAATATCTCCTTCGATAAACTCTAATCCCTGTTCACCTTTTGTTCGTTCTTTTGCTTGTTCAATAAGCGTTTTTGAAGTGTCTAAACCAATCACATTTGCCGCACCATGCAGCTTGAGCCAATGAGACTTTCCTCCAGCACCACAGCCAAAGTCCATCACGCTCTTTTCTATCCAAAACTTTTCTCCTAGTACTTTTTCAAAACTTTTAAATACCAAAGGAGCGCTTTCCCGTTCATAATCATAATAAGCCAGCTTCTGCTGAGCACGCATATTAAACGGATGGGGGCGGCCTTTAAAGAAGCGATTGAGAAACAATAAAAACTTAACCGAAAAAGACATGCTAGCAACAGCTAAAATCTATCACGACAAAAGTAGCAATCAATTTAGAAAGTTACAATTAGGTCTAGTATCGTATTTATCTATCAGGTCTGGCCCCGCCAGCCGAAGCTGCAAGCGCAGGCTGGTGTATCCGAGAGGATTCGAACCTCTGGCCTCAACCTCCGCAGGGTTGCGCTCTATCCAGCTGAGCTACGGATACATATAAAACATGCCTAGCATACTGGAATTTATCGGAGAGTCAACATATTAAAAAGTGATGAATAATTAGAAATCTTTAATCTTTTTTTGCTAGGTAATCATCCTAAATCTCTTTACCCTATAGTCTAGGTAAAGATCTTGTATGTATGACATTTGCATCATAGGTAGCGGTATTGCAGGGAAATATATTGCTTGGCATTTGCGTCACAAAAGTATTCTTTGGGTTAGTGGCCAAAACCCTCAATACCAATCAAAAGGTGAATATAAAGTTGAACAATATCTTGGACCAAAAGATACATGGCAAGCCTATGCAAGTGGTCTAATATCTTTTCTAAGTACAAAAGATCTCAAGTCGTTTCCATTTCATAAAGATCAGTATCAACTTTATCAAACAGAATTATTACGCGAACTTAAGCTAGTTAATTTTGCTTCGTTTTATTCAAGCGCTAGATATAAGGGGTTTACCAATACTTTAGAAAGCATTTTCCCTGAAAGTCAGATGCACTACTTCTGGGGAAGGCAGCCTGAGAACGTTGATACTGCTTTTCAGTATCGGGAAGATTTCGAAAAGTATAAAAAGGATCATCAACTACTTTGGCCCTTTAGCCACGATGCCTCTGAGTACTTACATGCCCAATACTTTGTGGTAAGCAATGACAAAATATCTGAACTAGTTGGTACTGATAAACATGGCAAAAAGATAAGCATCAAAGCAAAGCACTTTATTATTGCCTGTCATGTCCCGGGCAGTATTGCACTTTTGCTGAGAACGTATGCCTTCAACCGCATTAGGCCACACGATGCCTTGGGTAGATACTTTTCTGATCATGCCCAAACATCATTGGGGATACTTTTACCTAAAACAGTAGTTCCTCGCACAACCATACCCGCATTTTGCTATCAAGATAGGCAATATCAAGGAATTCCGTTCAGACTTGAGTTTCACGTTGCTCCGCCAATCGAGAGTTTAATTGAACGAACACGAATCCGACTAAAAATACTTTCAGGACAAGAATTTACCGACCATTTTATGCGACTGGTAGTGGTTTACAATCTCCCTCCATTACTAGGCTCATGTCTAAAAGTTAGGGGCAGAGATTATAGGCAAATTAATCCTAGTCCGATATTTTTGAGCACCTTTCGTAGGCAGAGAAAAGTGATTATGTCCTACATTCGTACGCAATTTTTGACTGATAATCGCCTAGTTCTTTTGAATCGTCATTTCCCTTTTTACTTCGCTGGACACCTGACTGGAGGAGTCACTTTTCCAGAAATGGTTAATGAAAACTTGCAACTGCATAATTGGCCCAATATATCTATCGCGTCCACCGCTGTATTTCCTAGCAATGGCCTTTTCAATCCCACGTTTACTTTATTGGCATGTGCTAAGCATATTCTTGCGTCATTAAGGGGCAGTATATGAAAAGAATACTTGTTATTCCAACTGCCGGCTTAGCCACGCGCTTAAGTCCTTTGAATACCTATTATCCCAAAGGTCTTATCCCCTTGGGAGATGAACCACTTATTGCCAAAATATTAGCTTTGTATAGGCGGACAAAGTGGTACCGGATTGTGATCATTATTCCTCCTCATACTAGAGCTCGTTTCACCAGCTTAATACAATCTTTTTCCAGCTGTTTCCCTATTGTTTTGGTAGAGCAAGAAACTCCTAATGGTTTATTAGATGCGATAAAAAAAGCTAGCAGTGAGCTTAATGATGCCGATCAGATAGGTATTCACTTAGCAGATACTCTTCTACAGAAAGTGTTTGTAGAAAAAGACTTTGCCAATAGTTTTGTCCTGACTGGAATAGTAAATAGTACTCAAGACTGGTGCATGGCCGAAATATCTCAGGATCGAGTGCTACGTGCTCTATACGATAAGCCTGCACACAGTCAATTGCAGGAGGCGATAGCTGGCGTATACTTTTTCTCTGATGCCCAACTTTTTCTTGGTGCTTTGGCAGCTGTACCTAAAGCGCTAGATATCAGTGCAGTAATTGGCAAGTATATACAAAGTACTAGCATATATGCTCAGCTTCGTAGTGACTGGCAAGATGCTGGCCAAATTCAACATTTGCACAGTGTTGAAGAAGCTTTTTGTACCCAAAAAAAAGTAAAGGTGTTTCGGGCTGGGCAATCAGTTATCAAATGCTCTCATAGTAAAAGTTTTGCTGCAGAACAGTACTTTTATCGCCATACCCGAAGTCCTCAATCTTTTCCTCGACTAATTGGAGCGACAAGACACAAATTAGAAACTGCCTATTGTCCACTCAGATCTCTGGCTTATTACGGCCTTTATGAGCCTATGAATGTGCTGGCAATACAGCATATCAATGCTGGTTTATGGCATCACATGGCTGAGTCCTTTTATACTGGAAAAGTCTATTGTTCTGACGCTCAAGCACAAACTAATTGGATGTATGGTGAGAGAGTGGTCTTGTTAGTAGAAGAAACCATGCCTGAATGGGCTACTATTGATGATGTTAAGCTGAACAATCACAAGATTTATGGTTGGCCTCTGTTACGTACAGCTATTTTGAAAAGAGCAATTCATTTAGCCAAGACAGCGCGTATGGCTCATATCCACGGTGATTTTCACTTGGCCAATATTCTTTATGATCCTGTGAGTCACTTCTTCTTACTAGTTGATCCTCGTGGTATGTGGGGAGATCAATATTCTATCTATGGTGATATCCGTTATGACATTGCCAAGTTCCTCCACTCTTTCCATGGTGGATATGAATATATTAAGCGAGGCCTTTCCTTGTTCCAAAAAGTAGCTACGCAAGAATATGTACTTTCCTATCCTTCCGATCCATGGAATTGCGTGCTCCTTATTGATCAACTTATTAAAAAGTACCAAATATCTCTTGATGACGTTCTCTGGATAGAAGGATTGTGTTTCTTGAGCATGTGTCGATGCTATACAAATAAATCTTTACGTGCGCAATTTTTCTTACAGGGCCTTTATTTACTTAATCAACAATTATGACAAAACATTTGTACTTATTTCGTCACGGTGAGACTGTGGCCAATCTCGAGCAAAGATTGATGGGGGGTAGGGGAGATGCACCTCTTACTGCCAAAGGTATAGCCCAGGCTCAAGCCTTAGCAAGAAAAGTCCAAGGTATTCCCTTGGAAGTTCTATATATCAGCAGTAATAGTCGCGCTCAAGAAACTGCTCAGATTTTGAATATCGATAAATCAATCCCTCAGATTGTTACTGAAACTATTAAAGAACAAGACTTTGGGGCAATGTCAGGTTATTTAATCTCTCAAGTACCAGTACATATAGATGAAGCGTACCGAAAGGATCCGTACTACTTTCATCACAATGATGGTGAGAGTTTAGATGATGTCAAAAAAAGGGTTGGTGCTTTTATACAAAAAGTTATGCGTGGTAACCAGTATCAGCATATTGGCTTAGTTACTCATGAGAATGTTATTCGAGCAGCAATTGCTTATATGAAAGGGATTGATCGGGAAGTGGTTGCCTTGAAAGTTCCTTACTGTTCCCTAACCCATTACTTTTTAGATCATAAGCATAAGTACCATGCCCTTGCCATCGCTGAGTGCTATTAGCACCGCTTTTCCAGCGGTCAAAGTAACCGGTAAAGCAAATACTTTTCAAAATACAGTATTGCAAGGATGCAAAGATCAGGCACCCGTATATGTTAAATCATATGCCTCTTTAGAAAACTACCGAACAGAAAGGGCTGTTCTGAAAGCTTTTAACCATCTTCCTCCAGGTCAATTTCGCGTGCCCAAGATTTTAGTTGATGCCGAAGCTATAACCACTCTTTTGCTAGATAAAGTGCCAGGAGAGCATATCGAAATAGCTAATGATGAACAAAGATTAGTAGAATTGGCAGTTGTGCTCCGGTCGCTACATCAAGAAAGAAGTATAAGAACTTTGCAACGTGTCGATTTGCATACTAGGCTAGCCCTGTTTGCAAAAAATATCGTTTTTACTGACACTTTGTCTTCAGGTGAAAAATGTATTGCAGCCAAAGCAGCTGAGGAAGTTAAAGATTGTTGGAATAGTGTTCACTACCGATCAGATCAGCTGGTCCATGGCGATATGCATTTGGGAAACTTGTTATATCATCCTTACTTGCCTCAGCCATATGCGGTGATTGATTTTGAGCGTGCTTACCGAGGAGATGGAATATTTGATCTAGCAAAGTTAACATGGCGAGCCTTAAAGGGTAACGCTTACGCCAGCGGTAAACTTTTAGAATGTTATTTTGCTCGACAAGTAACAGTTGATGAGCAGCGCAAACTTATTGCTGCTATTGTCTATGAATGTCTCGGTTCAATCTCGTACTTTGCTTATCGTGGGCATCAAGAAGGTTATCCCTACAAAGATGCAGCATTTAACTACTTGGAACAATGGATGCTTTGATATTACTACCAGCCTATCTCTATCGACTAGCTGTTTTGGGGATTTCGTTATATGTCGCTTTGCACAAAGTGAAAAAGATTCCTCACTGTCGCTCTGCTCGACGAAACTCATATGTATTTGTCTTCCCGGTATATAATGAACAGATAATAATTCGAGAAACTATCAGCTATTATGAACAATTCTTAGCTCATTATGCAAATATATCATTACTATTTGTAGCTACTGACAAAGAAACTCAGAGACCTACCACCGCAGAAATAATTGGCCACTACTGTCAGGGCTCAAAGTATGCAGAACGAATGAAGATTATTCATTCCCATAATCTTAAAGGTACCAAAGCAACTCAACTTAATGTGGCCTTAGATTATATAAGGGCGCAAAGTCATGGTAGCTTGCCTATTTTGGTCTGTTTTGATTGCGATGCCCGTATTGCACTTGAAGATTGGCCTAAGGCCCTTGCCTATATCCAAAACCACGAAAAGGCTCTGCTTTTTTCTTTTTTACCCAAACCACAATCATCACGATCTTTCTTGGTTCAATCACTGATGCTTCACCATCAAGAGCGCATGTTAGTTTTTGAATATGCAGCAGCCCTTAGCGATACCATCTTTTGGCACTATCCGATGGGAGCAACAATGCTTGTAAAACCACAATTGTGGCAGAAGATTGATCAGTTTCCTGAACCAATAGATGATATTCCATTGCGGTACCAATTATATTTGAATGGCTTACACTACTCTTCTTTACCCTTTTTTACCTTAGTTCAGGCGCCACCAAATATGACTAATGCTTTCCAGCAAATCATTCCTATATTTAAAGGAGTTTTCTCCTACTTTGCTTTGGCTAAGAAGTCTCAGCTCAGACTCACACTTGCCCACATATGCTATGGCTTAGGTTGGTATGGTATTTATTTAGCTGAATTTTATAGCATTCTCATATTACCCATCGCTCTAGCAAGAAATAGCTGGTCATTACCAGTTATTTTCCTAATTCAAGTGATTATTAACTTAGTTCTGGCGCAACAACTGTCGCTATTGAATGCTTTTAAACATATTTTGGGATATGGATTAAGACTAGCCCAATTCCTCTTTTTCTTGATCAAAGTTTTATTATTTCCCATCAATTTAGAAAAATATAAAACTGAAAGAGTAAATAGTATTTCTAAGTGAAGAATAAAAGCGTATAATTAAATGATTATCAAACACAAAATGAATTCTTCCTTAGATGGGGCTATCCGTATAGAACGTGATCTCGAGAGGCTTGATGCCAGACGGTTTGTACTCGCTACTCTTAATCCCCATGACCGAGAAGTAATGGTCGTTAAGCAGGATACACGTTTAAGTCTAGCGTCTGCTCTATCTTCGTTCCCTGTGGCTGCCGAACGGGTAGCTGTTACTGCTATGCATTCTGCGGCTAAGATTGAACGGATTTTAATGATGAATGACATCATGATTGTTGCCCTACCCTTTCATAGTACTATTGAAATTCGACGTAATCGGGATCGCTCTTATGAGGTCAATTCTCTTAATCCTGAAAGAGAGTTGAAATTTAGAGTTGATGCCGAAGGTAACGTAAAGGGATCAGTATCTACTTCACTTGAAGCCGATTCTGGCCAAGGAAACGCACTTCAAGAATCATCAGCCACACTAAGATTGAACGAAATATTGGATGCTATTGGCAGTGCTCGATTTGCTCAGTCAGCATTACAAAATTAGACTATTGGTGCAGAACATTAGCCATCAAAAAAGCTACTGTTAAAGGGCCAATACCACCAGGTACTGGAGTGATAAAGCTTGCTTTTTCACTTACTTCAGTGAAACTTATATCTCCTACAATTTTGTCAGCTTGACGATTGATACCCACATCAATTGCAATGACACTGTCTTTTACCATATCACCATTGATCAAACCTGCTTTACCGACTGCAGCTATGAGAATATCTGCAGATTGGGTAATAAAGGGCAAGTCTTGAGTATAAGAATGAGCAATCGTCACGGTGCAATTCTCTGCCAAAAGTAAATCAATCAAGGGCCGTCCCACCAATTTTGATCTGCCAATAATAACAGCATGTTTACCTGTAAGTAGTTGTTTTGTGCTCTTCAACGCATACATTACGCCTCGTGCTGTTGCGGGTATAAAAGGAGAAGCCCTTTTTAAACCATCAACATCCTTTTCAATGGGGATGCAATCCAGAAACTCTTCTACTGGTAGCCTTTCTGGTAAAGGCATTTGAACAATCACTCCAGCCAGCTTCTCTTGGTTACCAAAGTGTAGCACTTTTTCTTTCAGTTCCTCGATATCTTTCCATTCGCGGATATGCAGTAATTCAAATGGAATTGAAAGTTCTTGCGCAAGTTTCTCTTTTTGTTTGATATAAATTAATGAAGCAGGATTTTCACCAATTAAAACAACGCCCAGCCCTCCATGGGGAGAGGCTGAGCGTAATTGATCTTTCAATTCCTGGGCTAGTTTTTTACCATCAATGATCTGAGCTGACATTGACTATAAAATAGAAATATTTTTGAGCCAAGCTATATAACGAGCAACAGCTTGTGCCATAAAACGTCTTTGCACGGAATCATTTTGGGGGAAAGAATTGCCACTGCCTAGGTTGACCAAATTCATTCGGGCACTAAACTCAGCATATTGTCTAAATCCCTCATCATTGATACCAGTTAGGGTATGTGCCAAAACTGTAGTAGGGGTGCCGTGATCAAAATAAACACCAGAGCCGATGAGGATCTTCACCATTTCACCATAACTAACTGGTCTATTAGGATAGAATCTATCTCCAATACCTTGCACAATACCTAATGCCTTAGCTTTGCCAATTACTAAGGACATTGCTGAATCATCTTGAGGTACATCAGTGAAGAAGCGATTTGGTGCTGGACTACTAACATAATTGATACAGTTTGCTCCTAATGCCATTTTGGTTAACTCAAAACGAGTAAGTGTGTTGTTCATACCAAACAATCCATTGCCATAGCCTTGTGAAAGACGTAATTCGGGATTAGCAGTAAAAACTGTGGTATTGAGAAATTGCACATAAGGGGCTTGAATTTCAGTAGAATTAACATCGCTGAAGCTCATTGCAGTTGCACCATTAAGTCTCAAGCAAGTCAGCGGATCTGTGCTAGGATGAGAAAATGGCAGCGTGCTAGGAGCTACTGTAGGAAGAGCGGTAACTGTTGGGGTTGAAGAAGGGGATGCTGTTACTGTTGGTGTTGAAGTTAAAGAAGGGGAAGACGTCACTGTTGGGAAAAGAGTGGGGAGGAAGGGGATGCTTGGAGTAATGAAAGTAGGAAGAACAAAAGGTCTAGTAATAGTCACATTTTCATCATTTTCAGAATTTTGATCTGCAGCCGTAGTTACTGGATTGGTAAATTCACCAACTCTATCTCCGCTTGGAGTAAATTCACCTGACACCCAGACAGAATTATTATAGGTTCCAGCAGGCACTATTCTCTCTCCAGAAGAATTGTTGCTACCATCAATGATGACGCGATATTCAAATGACGTTGTATCTCCCCTGGCTAAGGTACCTGAAAGCGTAAATGTAACTATTCGTGTTCCACTCACTGAAGCAGTGGCACCACTAACCATGGAATCAAAGCTGAAGCCAACGGGTAATGTATCTTTTACGGTGACATTTGATAAATCATAGCCTCCCATATTGGAAATACTGATGCGGTACTTAGCAGATCCAGAAGATACACCTGACATCGAAACAGAAGGAGTAAGTGTTGTCTTCTCTACACTCAGTGAAGTCGATGGTTCACTCATAGAAGGAGGAAATCCACCACCTAAAGTAGCTCGGTCGATCTTAAAATGAAATATATAGTCAGCTGGATGTAAACCGCTAGCAAGACTCATAATTTGTTCAGATCTTACGGTAACGGTGTAGGAACGTCCTACTCTTAAGCCGCCGGTTTCTATATAAAGCATATTATCTGTGATAGTAACGCTAGCAGGTATTACTACTAAACCATCAGTATCATTATAAACGTTCACTGCAGCAGCTGGCGTGCTGGCAGCTTTCATCTTCTCATTAAACATCACACTAATAACTGGTACCACTTCTGACGGAGTATGGAGAAAATCCATTACGATACGTTCATTGTCAGTGGGACTAGAAGCGATAACGGATGGTGTCAATAATGCGCCAAAATCTGGTATTAATGTGGGAATTAATATCATGGCACTTGTTGGCGTGGCGCTTACCAAGAATAAGGCGATTGCTGCTATTGCTGAACTCCACTTGCGAGATTGTTTCATACCATGAACTTTAATAGTAAGTTGGCGCCATTGTAGCACAATGATCTGCCGTTGCTATATCAACTACGCCATCTTACCTTGATTGTTACATTTTTCGTGTCTTATGGAAAAAGTTGCTGTCCAGTTTCTGCATCATAGACAATAATGGCTTGGGTAGGACAACTTCTGGCTGACATCAGTATCGTTTCATCATCACTTGTGTATAAATTACTTTTGGGATCAGCGTCGAGAAGTATCGCTATCTGCTCTTCATCCAGGGCGAATACATCAGGTGCTATTGCTACGCAATTGGCGACGCTAATACATTTATTGCGGACAATCTCAATAATATACTTTCCGACGCGGCGTTTAATTAAAGGATTGGCGTTATTTTGCCCTGCTGGTGTTTGGGATTGATTTTGTGACATAGAAAATAAGCTCAAATAGCGTCAGCATTCTAAGCAAAAACATTTTTTTATGCCACCCTAACCCTGCACACTAGGGTTCTCATTGCTAGCTATTGGCTCTAGATGCATACTACTCTCATTTTCTATCGCTGGGGTAGAAGGGGGGATGGCCATTTCAACTTGGGGTTTTCTTTCAGGAACATGACTGTTCATGACATTATAGATATCTCCCGAATCATGATTATTAACATTAAGTGTGACTACTTGGTAAGAGACTCCAATACCATTCTGATCCAATGTTTCTTTGATCCGTCTTTTTATTTCGGTATTTAGTTTTATCCAATTCGCTTGACTTCTATCTACCCAGAAGTGAGCTTGCAGATCAATATTGCTATTACCAAAACCTTTAATAGTCACATTTGGGGATGGTTCCTGCATGATTTTGGGATGACTCTTCATCAATTGCAGAATCAGCTCACTTACTGTCTGTAAATTAGCATCATAGGAAACACTGAAATCAACATTCACTCTTCTTTCAGGGAAAGAGGAATAGTTGATTACGGCACCAGAAATCATATTGGAATTGGGGATAATTACTCTTTGACCGTCAAAAACACGTAAAAAAGTAGCACGAGCTTCAATCTCCTCTACTTTGCCTACATATTCGCCGGCTTTAATTGTGTCACCAACACTAAACGGTTTTTGGACAAGAATTAATACCCCAGAGAAATAGTTTTCCAAAATGTCTTTCATGGCAAAACCCAAACCGAAACCCATTGCTGCCACAATGAAGCTGATATCAATCTCCAGTATTTTTAGAGCAACTGTAAGTCCTAATACAATAGTGCCTATGTAAGCTGTTTTCCCCACTATATTCATAGCCCCCTCATTGCTTCCAGATTTGAGAACTGAACGTTGTGCCCATGCTTTCACGATTTTTGCTAACAAAAAAGCAGCAAAGAAAACTAAGATTGCCAAAAATAGTGCTGGTATTTTATTCACTACCGCACTCACGAAGCTTATTACATTATCTGAAGTTTGACTTTGAACATCAGAGACTGTGGAAGTTGCCATATTATTTTTGTTTCAGTTACATCATACCACATTCACTTTCAATGTCGCAAAACGGAGGTTTCATTATTTTGTTGCTACAATTTGTATTCGGTTATTTTGATCTTCATGGCGAAACTCATTATTTGTTTTCATTTGTTCGTTTTGGGAATGTTGTATGGCTTATATCCTATATCCAACCAAACCAGAATATACTTTCTAGACGTTGCTCAGGGAGACGCTACCCTTATTGTAACATCTCGAGGGCACACAATTCTTATTGATGCTGGGCCTCAACAGAATATCTTGGCACCTTTGGCTAAATACTTACCTCCTTTTCAGTCTACTTTAGATCTAATCATTTTTACCCATCCTCATGCTGATCACATCGACGGGGTATTAGCTTTAACTAAACATTATCGTATCGGAGCTTTTATGCTCACCGATGTCGATTATAAAAGCATTAATTATGAAAAAGTAAAAAACATCGCTGTTACCAAGAACATCCTATTGATTAGGGCACAGGCAGATGAAGATTTGGTTATAGATGATATAACAATTAATATTCTTTTCCCTTTTGCTTCTTTGGCTAAACTGGCATTTGCTAATATTAATAATGCTTCCATTGTGCTCCAGGTTGAGCAAGGAGAAAGTAAGTGTTTATTCAGTGGTGATATGGAAAAAGAGTTAGAAGGGTTATTAGGCAATTATTATGGTAAAAGTTTGCAATCAAATTGTTTAAAAGTGGGGCATCATGGTAGTAAAACTAGCTCTACCTATCCTTTTTTACAGTTAGTTAATGCGCAAGAAATGTTTATTAGTGTCGGCAGAAATAATCGTTACGGCCATCCAAATAGGGCTACTTTATACCGCTTATGTGGTTTCGGAGCAGTTTATCGCAGCGATGAAGTTGGTACGATGGGAAAATTTTTGTTACAATAATATGAATTACTAAATTTATGAGTTGGCTTTACTTAGCAGCTACGACATTGACGCCGAACCAAGGTGACTATATCTTGGATGACCCCAACCTTGGTGATGTCGCCACTCTGGTCCACTATGCGATCGATTTCCTTTTGGGGTTAGCTGGTGGTGTAGCCATTCTCTTTGTCTTTATTGGGGCTAGTCAATACATCTGGGGCTGGGATGTTGAAACCAAACAGAAAGGAAAGACAAAGATATTTGGGGCCGTTGCTGGCATCATAGTTGTCACTTTATCGTTCCTTGTTGTGCGTGTAGTTACCGGAGAATTACCTCGCTTAGCTCGTTAATTTATGTATAAATTTCTTTTCCAGCTGATTCCTCAAGTATATGCAATTCCACTGCCTTCTGATATCAGTGGCGTGCCCCAAATTACCGAAGCCTCTAATTTCTTTTTGTTTATTATTCGTACTTTACAAAGCATCGCAGGTTCAGTGGCTATCCTTTATATAGTAATTGCTGGTTACTTTTATATCACTGCCCGTGGTGATGATGGCACCATAAAGAAAGCTAAGGACAGCCTGACCTTTGCTGTAGTTGGTTTAATGGTTATTGCCTTGGGTGAAAGCATTGGTGCTGTCTTTGATCCTGCTCGAGGGATTAATATTGGTGGCGCTAATCTAATTATTATTAGTATCACTAACTTTCTTTTAGCTTTGATCGGAAGTGTGGCAGTAATATATCTCGTATATGGTGGATATATGTATATGACAGCTCGTGGCGATTCTGGCCAGGTGAGTAAAGCAACAAAAGCGATTTGGAGTTCAATTATTGGTATATTGGTAGCGATATTTGCCTATACCATTGTGTCTGTTGCGGTTACTGGTGGAGAAAGCACAGAATCACCGCAAACAGGCGCTGGTATCAATGTCGGTGTGGGTGTGGGAATAGGTTTGTAAAAAATCTTTAAAATTCAACACAATCTTTAATTAATCTCTCTATGTTGCGCAAAGTACTAGCATCCATTCTGCTTCTGATAACTATGAGCTTCACTTTGATTTTGCCTTTTAATGCCGAACAGGTTCATGCTGATTCTATTAGTGATGTAGTTGGCGGTATTGGTGGTGGCTTGGCTGGCGCGGCTGCAGGTGGTGCCCTGGGTGCTGGTGTTGGAGGATTGATTGGTAGAGCTGCTGGTAACCAACGCCTTGGATCTCTGATCGGGGCTGGTGTCGGTGCTCTTGCTGGTGGTATCGCCGGTGCGGCTGCGGGCGCATCGGGGCGACTTGGTGGTGGTGTGCCGGGGCTTAATTTAGGTCAGTTTAGTAATTATGGTATTCATGTCCCTCAAGGAACAGTATTGCAAGCTAATAATCCTCAGTTAGAACCGTTAATAGTGCAAATTATTAACTTCTTTTTAGGTTTTGTTGGTTTGATTGCGTTTTTGATGCTCGTTTATGGTGGTTTTCGTTACCTTGCATCAGCGGGAGATCCAGAAATGACAAAAAAGGGTAAACAAACTATTATGTACGCGGTAATCGGTGTGGTAGTAATTGCTCTTTCTTATGCAGCTACCAACACCTTGATTGCTGGTATTGGGCCACAAGTAAGTGAAGGATTTGTCGGTATTGGTAGAGAACGTGGCTTCCCAGGTTTTCCTGGAGGAGCTGTCAATCTAGGCTTTGCCGTTGGGTTTCGTCTCTAATC
Organism: Candidatus Abawacabacteria bacterium; assembly: GCA_016207805.1. NCBI lineage: Bacteria > Candidatus Abawacaibacteriota > Candidatus Abawacabacteria bacterium. Next base: position 129,584 of record JACQZO010000002.1, read on the forward strand.
TTCTTTCATGCAGCAATTGCTGACAAAAATAATAATAACGATACTTGCTTTTGCCCCAGCAGTAGCGCTTGCTGCCAGCGATCCTGTGGCAGTGCCACAATTACTGCCGCCTGGTAGTCAAATTAGTGGAACCAATACGCAGTTACCCCAGACAACCACAAACCCGGGACCAAATACCCAATCATTGCTTAGTGAGCAGCTCACCTATGTGCGCAGTAACATGGATGCTCAAGCACAATGGTTTTTGAGTACTAGTGCTTATTTGCTTCAAGTGGCTGATTATATTCTCAAGGTGGAACCAGAAAAGACTGATGTGGCTCAAGTAATTTCTACTTATGGAGCGGCCTTGAAAAAGTTGGGGGATGATATGAATGCGCGACAACAGGTAATTCCACTGGAGCACGCCATGATTGTTAGCGGCTTTGGCATCCATTTGTTAGCTGAATCTTTAGTTCTGGCAGCAAGCACTTTGCATGATGTTAATCAAGGTACTGGCCAGTTTTTCTTTCCTAGTATGTCTCTTATTGGTCAGAGTTTACAAAGTATTGGCGACAATATTATTGCCATTGGCTCAGTGGCCTTGTCTACTAATGGCAATATCAATGTTGCCGAATATCAAACTCAAATGGAGGCAGCAGTATTTTTATATCAATCATTACAAGGATTGTTTACCAATCGCGAAGGTTCGGGAACTATTAAAGCAGATCTCAAAAGCAATCAGGCTGCCAAAGCAACAAATTCTACTTACCAAGTAATTAATTTTGATGCCTCTGGTTCTTCTGATGCCTTAGGTACTATTCCGGCTGCTAATCACTTTTGGGATTTCGGTGACGGAACTTTTGCCTTTGGTCCATTTGTTTCTCACACATATACCAAAGCGGCAACCTACTTAGTGAAATTAATGGTGAAAGGACCATCAGGCTTTTCTGCTGTCACCAGTGAAGTGAAGGTGGTACCAGTAATTCCCGTAGCAGTAATTATTTCTGATAAAGACTCTTTGTTGGGGCCGGTACCAGAAGAATTAGTTTTGACTGCCAATGAGCCTCTTACCTTGTCGGGCATATCATCATATGATCCATCACCAGGAGCTAAGTTGAAGCTTGTTTGGGATTTTGGTGACGGTAAGCAGGATAGCGGAGTGGATAATGGAGTGATTACTCATAGTTATGCTGTTCCTGGTTCATATGATTTAGCTCTTCGCGCTGAAAATGGTCAATTAACAGGAGTAACTAAAAGAAAAATTCGTGTTATCGCTTCTCCTCCAGACATTCGATTGCAAGTGCGATCAGTAACCCAAACGAGCTGGTCACATGCTAAGAAAAAGTTTTTTACCCAAAATATATTTGGACCAACCGTACTTGATTTTACTGCTCAAGAGAGCAGTGGTGCTCTGGTGCCTGGTTTTAATGCACGTACGCAACTTTTATCAGCAGAGTGGGATTTTGGCGATGGTAGCCCGGTGGTGATCCAAAATCAAAATCAGCTCAATGCTAAAGAAAAAGTGAGTCATTCCTATGAGAAACCCGGTATTTATACTGTGAGCTTAAAGATCACCGATGAGGCTAGAAATGTTGGTCAGGTGCTTAAAACTATTATTCTTAATGACAGCTCTACTCCTACAGCCGATTTTGATTTTTTTGCAGACAAAGAGTTAACCACTGCCGCTCAAGTTCGTTTTGATGCGGCCTCTTCGGCGGCTCCTCAAGGATCCATTGTAAAATATGAGTGGCGTATTGTATCGGCAGCCAATGAACTAGTATTTACCAGTCAAGAAAAGAGTTTTGTGTATAGCTTTCCGAAACCTGGTAAGTATCAAGTTTCACTTCAGGTGAATACTAATCTAGGTGGTGTCAGTGGTAGAGTAGCTGAAGATTTCTTTATCGCATCAAGTCCACCACAAGCAACTTTTGATTTTTCTTATGATCCTTATATTCCTAATTCTGTTCTCTTCAATGCCCAAGGTTCATCTGATCCAGACAAAAACGATATCCTATCATTTAGTTGGGATTTCGATAATGATGGCATATTCGAAATTACTGGGAGTAGAAGTCCTGAAATAAAACGGACATTAGATAAAGTCGGATTGAGTACCGTAAAGTTACAAGTCAGTGACAGTGCTGGTCTTACCAGTGAAGCCAAAAAAGATGTTGCGATTGGTTCTTTACTAGTCTCCACTATCCAAATCAAAGAAGGTTCTCGCGCTATTGGTAAGGCGCCTTTGGCCGTTACTTTTGTCGGCGGTGGTTTCCGCAGTTTAGCAACTAGACCAGACACCAATAGTATTACGCAATTTATTTGGGATTTTGGTGATGGTTCTCCAATAGAAACCAGTAATCAAATTGTTCAGGGTGTTGAAGAAAAGACCCATACATATAATAGACCAGGACGTTATGTTACTACTTTAAAGGTAAAAAACCGTGAAGGTGAAGAGGCTATTTCTGCTTATCCAGTACATATTGGCGATGGTGCAACGCCAATTGCTAGCGTGTTTTACACACCTAGCTTCCCATTGACCGGGAATGTTAGTACCTTATTTACTTTTGATGCTAGCCAATCAGTCAATGCTGCGGGACTGTCTAATAATCTAGAATATTCTTGGGATTTTGGCGATGAATCTCCTTTGACTACTGGTACTCGCGTGACTCATCAATACACTAAAAATGGTACATATAATGTTACTCTTACTATTACTGATACGGAAGCAAGTAAAATTAGTCGGATTCAAGTACCCGCGGTGGTAAAAGGAATTCCAGCTCAAGCTCGTTTTGTAGCGAGTCCACTTTCTGGTCCTGCGCCACTTACGGTGCAATTTGATGCCAGTAGCTCTACAGATCCAGATAGTACTATTGTTGAATATCTTTTTGAGTTTGGTGATGATCAAACAACCGTGTCATCACAAGCTAAGGCTGCGCATATTTACAAAAAAGCGGGAACATATAAAGTGAAGCTGAAAACTCAATCACGTGACGGTGAAGAGAGCATTAGTGCTGAGCAAACCGTGACAGTGACCCAATAACATTTCTATAGTATGGATAATGATCCCTCACAAGACTTTCCACCTTCACGCAAAGAAGCTGCGCAAAATCAAGTGAAAGAACGCTTTGCAGTCAAAGAAACTGGGGCCAGACGCACTCTTCGCACACCTGGGGAGCAAAATGCTAGACGCATTTTAGTCTTTATCGCATTAGGCTTCATTTTAATCTTCGTTATTGCCTTATTTGTTGCTGCTCTCAGTGGCAGTGGTAATAACTTACTCTCAGCATTTGGTTTAGATACAGATATTCGTGCTTTGCTTTCTCGAGTAGTTAATGTGGTTTTTGGTATTAGCTTTGTCGTTACCATTGTTTTGTTGGTGATCGGCATATTTATGCAATTGGCTGCTCTAGGAGAACCTAATCAAGTACGAAAGGCGAGAAGATTGTTAATTCGCTCTGGCGTTGCCTTAATAATTACAGCTGTATTGTGGATCATTTTTACTATTCTCTTAGGAAATGTTTCTTTACCTCAGCGTAAACCAATAGAGACTGGTTTCAAAATAACTACTGAACCAGCAATGCTTACGGCACCAGCACCGTTCTCAGTAAAATTTGCTACTTCCAACCTCGCCCTACAAGGTAAATTTTTACAATGGGACTTTGGTGACGGCACTACTGGTACTGGTCCGACTCTTGCCCATGAGTTTACTCAAGAAGGCAGATTCATTGTTACTGTTACAGCTACAGACGCCCAAGGGGAAAATGTCCAAGCGAGCACAGTCGTAGTCATTAATAATATTCGTCCCCAAGCTATAGTGACCGTAGACAAATCTACTGGACCGGCACCACTTAAAGTAAAATTCGATGGTAGCGCTTCAAAGGATCCTAATGGTCAAATAGTAAATCAGCAATGGAAATTTGGTGATGATAGTGAACCTGTGAATACTTTGATAGCTGAACATGAATATAAAAAAGAGGGTCCCTATACTGCAGTGCTGACATTAACAGACAACAACTTCGATACTACCGAATTTCCGATAACTATTACTGTCGGTCCTCCATTGAATGCTCCGGTAATTAAACTTTCTACTAATCCACCTTTGGTTGAAGTAGAAGGGAAAAAAGTAATTCGTGGTGAAAAACCACTAGCGGTTCGTTTTAGTGCTGCTGACTCTACTGATGATGGTCAAATAGTTAGTTTTGATTGGGAGTATGGAGATGGTGACCAATCCGAGTCTGGTAAAACGGTGAATCATTCCTTTGCCCAAACAGGTACTTACAAGATAACTGTTAGATTGAAAGATGATGATAACAATGTCTCAGAAGAAAATATAGAAGTAATCGTGGGCAATCCCAAACAAGGTCCCCAAGCTGCTATGATCACGGAACCTAGGGCTCCAGAGCGAGGCAGTTTAGAGGGAGTCTTTCCTTTTCAAGTCAGCTTTAATGCTGAGACTTCACGCGACCCAGATGGCTCTATTGTAGCATATGAATGGGACTTCGGTGATAATACTGAAAAAGTATCTGGACAACGTGTAACACATACCTTTACTAGAGCAGGTACTTTTAGTATCACCTTGGTAGTGACCGACAATGATAATCAAAAGAGTGCTCCGGCCATGATGAGTGTGCAAGTAAAGCCGCCAACTTTAGAGAAACCAATTATCCAAATTACCAGCAATCCACCGACACCATCAGGCAATGTTCCTTTTACAATTGCTTTTGATGCTTCTGGCTCTCGCTCCAGTAACGGTAATATTATTGCTTATGAGTGGGATTTTGGTGATGGAGCAAAGGTAATAGGCAATGCAAGGATCTCGCATACATACAATTCACCGGGGGTATACACGGTCAGCCTTACTGCTCGTGATATTGCCAATCAAACTAATACCCAAACAGTGGTTGTGGCAGTCAGAGTTGCTGCACCAGTTGCTCAAATCGAAGCCAGCAGATCACGCGGAACAGCTCCATTAAATATTCTTTTTAATGCTTCTGGTTCAACAGGTAGTATTACTGATTTTCAGTGGAATTTTGATGATGGGACCACTGGTTTGGGTCGTACTGTGGAACATATATTCAATCAACCTGGCCGCTATAATGTGGTATTGAAAGTGACTGATATTGCTGGCCAAGTTGATGAGGCGACATTGCAAGTGACAGTAGAATAATATTCCAGTTTTGTGCTATACTATCTTGATTAAGTAATGCTTGTGATCGGATTTGTTTTAAAGCGTCTAGCTCTAGCACTTTGTATAGTGTGTTTGCTATCCACCAACATATTTGCCGCGACGAGTGCAGTACCTAGTTCTGCAGGCACAACACAACTAGGAGGCCTAGATACTAATAGTACCAATCCTTACCTTCACTTCGGGCCAAACACCAATCCCAGGCCTGCACTGCCTCCTGCATTTACAGTCCCAGTTTATCCTACTGCTGAATCGTATGTCGTTAGTGTTATTAATTTTGTGTTAGATTTTCTAGGTTTGATTGTGTTGGGTATGATTGTCTATGGTGGTTATCAATATGTGATCGCTATGGGAGATTCTGGTAAAATCAAAAAATCTAAGGGTATTATGACATCGGCAATTGTTGGTTTTTTCTTGATAGTAATTTCTTTTGCTATTGTTGCGACCATTATTACAGCCACACGTCCGGGAGTGAATGAGTGTGTGAATGTTCAGCGGGGAATCTGTCTTAATAGTAGTGGGCAAGGTTTGAACTTTGGTGTGGGTACAGGTATTGGTCGGCTAATTGGTAATATTTTCTAATTCTATGCCTACTACCTACTTGCTTTCCGCTTTATTGCCTAATTATCCAGCTGGTTCTGGTTTGCTTTCATCACAAACAGTTGAAGCTGTTGGGGTTTTTTATTTGAATATCATTCTAAGCTTTTTAGGTTTAGTAGCTTTGGTGATTATGATTCTTGGTGGAGTAAAAATGTTAACTGCAGCCGGCAATGGCGAGCAATTTAAAAGTGGCCGTACTATTTTGATTGGAGCTGCTGTCGGTTTTGTAATTATCATTTTAGCTTTTGCTATTGTTGCCACTTTGATTGGAACTTTTGGTACACCTTGGGTTGGGGGAGTAGCCCCTGGCCGTTCGGGTGTGGGTATTGGTGTTGGTATATCCTTGTAGAAGTATATGAAAAAAATTAGTACTAATATGGGAATCAAATCATTGCTAACCAAGTTAGTTGGTTTAGTGATAATAACTGTATCTGTGTCAATCAATTTGAGTGCCACACCATTGTATGCCCAGAATAATTCAGCGAATAACTCAGAAAGTGTTCAAACTAACATAGCTGCTTGTATCCAGAGATTGGGTAATGGCTCTAGTGACCGTGCAAGTTTTGATAATCGGTTACACTGTGAAGGCGAGCGCTATTTTATTGCTGCCAGCTTTATTAGTTGTGGTCTCACTGCTTATGATCAAGCTTTGCCAGAAAATCAGAATAGTTTAAGTAGTAGTGAGAAGGATAGAATTATTCAACAATGTGCCAGTCAACAACAAGCCTCAAATATTGCTAGCTCAACAAGCTCGGCTTCCCCCAGCACAACTGCTAGCTCAAGTGCCTCGTCCTCTTCATCTGCATCTTCTAGTCCGAATAATAGTGGAGCATTCGGTGGTTTTATCAACACTAGCCAAGGACAAGTTGGTCTCAACTCTGCTCAATATGGGACTGCATATAAAGGCAATATTAGCCGGGCCACTACTATCCAAGGAGGCTTTGGTGGTGTCACGGCATTTCTGCTCAGCTTTTTAGGATTTGCAGCTATGATATTTGTCATGTATGGCGGTTTTGTTTATATCACTGCCAATGGTGAACAGGCTAAAGTAGATAAAGGTAAAAAGATCGTATGGGAAGCAGTTGTTGCTATGCTAATTATTTTTGGTGTTTATGCCATTGTAAATACCGCGCTTGATGTTGGCTCAGCAATAAATACAAATATTCGCATCCCTATTGGTCCAGTAGAGTTACAAAGTGGCCCTGGTGGTGGCACATTACAAATTCCTTTTTAATAGTATGAAGAAACTCCCTTTCCAGAATTTTTTTGCCACCATTTTTGTTTTTTTGATCTTTTTTTGTTTTGTCCCACTAGTGTTTGCTCAAAGTGGCAACACCACTATCTATCGTGGACCAGACTATGTAAATGTAACACCATTTTCCAGCTTCGGTGCGGTGACTATTGATCGTTTAATCAATAATGTGATTAATTATGTTTCCGGTATCTTGGCGACTATCGCGGTAGCATCTTTGATGTATGGTGGCGTGCTGTATATGACAGCAGGAGGGGATAATGGTCGAATTGGTAAGGCAAAACAAGTCGTAATTCTCACCTTTGTTGGTTTAGTTTTAGCCTCTATGGCCTATTTGGTAATTATATTCGTTACTCGTCTTTTTTATGCAGCATAATATGAAAAAGTATGGTAAATGCCTTCTGACAGCTTTGGTCCTTTTAGGTATTAGTACTAATACTGCATTTGCTGCTGCTGTGGATGATTATGTGAATGGGCTCAGAATATCAGCGATTGCTAATATTAGAGACATTAATGCCCGCAGTGAAGTAAATACACGCTTAGAGGCACTTAATGCTTGTCTGAATAGAGATTGGGCAGGCCACAACGGCCAAAAAAACTGGCAGTATCATGTTGGTGGTAATGAAGTAACTACTAGAGAAAGATTAGTTGAAGTGATTGATAATGATAACAACCATCCCTGCAATGCAGAAAAAGCTACATTAGCTACATATTTACAATCTATTATTGGTCAACCGAACGTAGGCTATCCACCATTAATTGCCAGCGTGCGCAGAGGGGCATTAGAAGATGGCGTCACTCAGAGTTTTGGTATTTATTATTCCAATGAGCCAGCTTTGAAGGCTAAGTTTGATAGCTATTTCGAGTGCTTAATGGCTGAAGATAATGGTGCTGCACGTTGGCAATTTGGTCGCGCTGCGCCCACAACAATCGAAGAATTAAGAACGCGAACCAGTGCTAGTTCTCATCCTTGTCATCGTGAGCGTGAATTACTAGCAGGTCATAATCGCGGAGATCCTGTGGATAGTTCTAGCAGAGCAAATCTCGCTGACAGTCCAAATCGTCAAGGTCGTACTGAAAGTCCAGTTGGTCCAACAAATACAACAGGTTCGACAAACTCAGGAGTTGATTCACGGCCAATTTATCAACGTATTGTGCCTCCTTCTGAGCAAGACGTTTTTGCCCCAGCTTTTGCTCGAGGCAGCAATCCTAGCATCAGTAGCTTTGTGAATTTTCTTTTTGATTTATTGGTCCGTAAATTACTCCCTTGGATGGTAGCTGTAATGGTACTACTCATTACTTGGGCTGGATATAATTATATTATGGCACAAGGCGATTCAGGAAAACTCAAGCAAGCAAAGGATATGATTCTCTATTCTATCATCGCGATAGTACTAGCTGTAGCGGCACTTAGTATCATCACTATTCTCAATAATATTCTTACTAATGCGCGCTAAACTTATGAGAAAGATCTTTATTATCTTAGTATTATTGCTTTGCACTTCTAGTTTTGCTTTTGCTCAAAATCTTCCCAATCTGCCTGGTGGTGGAGGTGCTGGAGCTGTTTCCGCACCCAATGTGCCTGGTTCTCCAACAATTCCTAATGTCCAAAATTTGCCTGGAGGTGGTGGGCAAGGGGCTATTAGTGCCCCAGGAGGTTTGCCAGGGGGAGCTGCTGGTGCTGTAACGGGACCAGGTGGGCTGCCAGGAGGCGCTACTGGTGCTACTACAGCACCATCTGTGTATGGTCAACCAAATAATCAAAGTTCTAACACGGGCTCAGGCGGCTTTCTAAATATTGCTACCCCAGCTAATCATGGTCTGCCAGGCAATGAGGGGTTAGAACCTATTATTACTCGAGTGATCAATAACGCTTTGAATTTTATTGCCTTAGTTGGTATTGCTGGATTGATTTTCGCCAGCTTGCAACTCTTCTTGGCTCAAGGAAAGGCTGATGGTATTGGTCAAGCAAAGAATAATATTTTTAATCTGCTCCTTGGTTTTGTCATTGTACTACTTGCTTGGAGTGGGGTGACCATTGCTTTGAGATTTTTAGGCTTCTAGAGGAGATCTACTTGGCGCGATCCCAAACAGGTATGCATGGCTTTGCCTTAAGCTAAGAAAGCCCTTGTTAGTGATGATTAGATGATCTTGCAATGAAATTCCCAAATTATGTCCGGCATTGGCAACTTTTTGGGTCAGTTCTTGGTCCTCGCTACTGGCGATATGGTCACCACTGGGATGATTGTGGGCGAGAATAAAAGTATAGGCATTGGTGATTAATCCTGGTCTTAAAATATCTTTTAGGTCAGTGTAAGCAGTGTTTAAATTACCCAAGGCAATAATTTGATCATGGATTAAGTGTAGTTGATTATCGAGATATAGGGCTCTGATCATTTCTTGTTCTAATGGGATCATTGCGTTGAGATGCATGTAGGCGGCAAGTGGTGAGTTAATCTTGGTAATGTATGGTTTGCTTTGGGCAAACAACTTTTTTCCTAAGGTAAAAATGGCCGCAATTTGTTGGGCCTGTTTTAAGTTCACTTGGGTTATTGCTACAATATGTTCAGGAGAAGGATTTTGTGCTAAGAGATATAGTATCTCAACAGAAAATTCCTGAGCTGAAGGGTCTGCTAACGCCCAATTTAGTAATTGGGAGATTGAGCAAGCATGTAGGTTGCCAGTGTGAAACATAGCTACAAAAAAGTTAAGTTAATCTCAATATAGAGTAAAAAAAATGAAAAAAACTTTGGATACCAATATCAATTATTTGCTTGAGCTCTGTAAGAGTTTTAATCAGAACTCCAATCTGGCCAAAATACAAGAAGCTTATCTATTTGCTGAGCAAGCTCATAATGGTCAGTTCCGTAAATCGGGTGAGCCCTATGTGACCCATCCATTAGCTGTTGCAATGCTATTGGCTGAGTTGAAAGTTGATGATGCTACTATTATTGCAGCTTTACTACACGATGTTCCTGAAGATACGAGTGTCTCTATTGAGGATGTCGCTGCTCAATTTGGGGAAGATGTCAGTCATCTAGTGGAAGGAGTAACTAAACTTTCGAAAGTAAAATATGTGCTTAATATGGAACAGTATCAGGTTGATTGCCTGCGCAAAATGTTCCTTACTCTCTCCCAGGATCTTCGAGTAGTTATTATCAAATTGGCTGATAGGTTGCACAATATGAGAACATTGACGGCTGTAGCTCCAGAGAAAAGAGTGCGCATTGCCCTGGAAACTATGGAAATCTATGCCCCTTTAGCTGATCGGCTGGGAATCTGGTCTTTTAAATGGGAATTAGAGGATCTCTGTTTTCGTCATTTATATCCGCTGCAATTTTACAAATTGACTAAAGAGCTTTCTTTAGGCCAATTTGAGCGTGATGAATTAGTCAAAGAGATGAAAGATGCTCTTGGTGAACAAATTGTTAGCAAACTGCAAATTACTAATTTTGAAGTTTATGGTAGAGCCAAGCATTTGTATTCTATTTTTCGGAAAATGGAACGCAAACAAAAGACTTTGTCAGAAATTTATGATTTATTTGCTATTCGAGTCATAGTAGATAAGGTTAGTGACTGTTATGCCGTACTTGGCCTTATTCATGAAATGTGGAAACCAAAGGCTGGTAGATTTAAAGACTATATTGCTGCGCCTAAAGTTAATGGCTACCAAAGCTTACATACCACCGTATTTGGTGTTGATGAAAATTTAATTGAGTTTCAGATTCGTACTAAATCTATGCATGAGCAAGCTGAGTTGGGTTTTGCCGCTCATTGGGCATATAAAGATCAAGGTGGCAGCAAAGCTGTCAATGAAAAAAATATGGCCTGGTTAGCACGATTAAAAGATTTGCAAGAGAATATTCATGATAATAAAGAATTCATTGAAGGAGTAAAGGTTGATTTATTTAACCAACGTATTTTTGTTTTTACCCCACGAGGAGAAGTGAAGGATTTGCCTGAAGGAGCTAATGCTATTGACTTTGCCTTCGCTGTGCATAGTAATGTTGGCTATCGCTGTCAGGGGGCTAAAGTGAACGGCAAAATTGTTCGTCTGGAGACTCCGCTAAAAACTGGAGATGTGATAGAGGTACTCACTACCAAAAATATTATTGGCCCTAAACGTGATTGGCTACGAGTAGCAGCAACGGTACGAGCGCGAAGCCGAATCAAGGCTTGGTTTCGACGTCAAGATCGTGATGCCAATATGCATTCCGGATTAGAATTACTGGAAAGGGAATTGGCCTTTTTTGGTAAAGGGAAAGTCAGCGACCTGAATGAAGCAAAAAAGAACGATTTGCTCCAAACATTTACTTCTTATAAGAGTTTTGAAGACTTATTAGTGGCTATTGGTGAGGGGGAAATTTCCCAAAGAACCGTTCTAAAAAAGCTTTTTTCTGAACAAGAATTGTTACATGGTAAAGTTGTTGCCACTGTTCGCAATGATGAGGTAGAAAAGCCTCAAGTTTACATTCAAGGTGAACGAGATGTAATGATTACCTACGCTAAATGTTGTCTTCCTACTCCTCCCGCACCAATTATTGGGTACATTACTCGTGGTCGTGGAGTAACCGTTCATACCACAGACTGTCGTTGTGTTAAAAATCTTGCTTTAGATAGATTGGTTCATGCTAGTTGGCTGCACCCTAATGCTGTGACGAAGTACCATGTAATGGTTATTATTGAAGCACAAGATAGGGTTGGTCTACTGCGTGACATTCTCCAAGAATTAGCTCGTTATAATGTCAATGTGGTAAACTTGCGTATTCACCCTCGAGATGAGCTCGGCAATGTGCGAGATGAAATGGTGGTGGAAATAGTCAGTGTTGATCAAATTACCGCAGTGCTAGATTCTATATTGTCCATAACAGGGGTTCTGCGGGCTTATCAAATGGTCGAAGCACAAAGTCTATAATTTCTCTGCAATAATACATAAATTTCTCGCTTCAGAGCGTGCTACTATAGCTTCTTTATTGCTGTACCAAGCTTCAATAATACGAAAGCCGCTTTTTTTACAGGTAGTAATTAATTCTGTTTTGGTGAATGCATAGTAAAATCTTTGCTGTTTATTTTCTTGAGCCGTATAGGGTACATAACTATGATGATAAGGAGATTTCATAATATACTTGCGGTATTTTGCTTGCCACATATTCCATACTGTAATAAATAACTTGCCTTGAGGGTTGAGTGCTCTATGAACGCGTTTCAATACCTTGATTTGTTCTTCATTGCTTGCTAGATGGTGTAAGCTGGCAATGAAAAAAGCGCAATCAAAACGGTTACTGCCATAATGATATAGTGTCATATCTGCTCTTTCGAAAGTATAATTAGGCCATTTTTGTTTAGCCTCATACAATAAGTCTTCTGCCTGATCAATTCCCAAGTAGGTGCATGATTTGCTTGCTAAGAGCTCTATTAGTCTGCCATTGCCACAGCCGATATCAATCACATGGCTTTGTTCAGGAATATATGGTAAAAAAGCTTTCAGCTCCGGCCAAATGAAACTTCTTGTTTTTGAGAAGTGATCGGCTATAGTGTTGTAGATATTGCGTAAATCTGTTTTGTAATCATTCATATGTCAGCTATTGTACCCCAAAAAGAATACCAGAAAATGACGCCAGCGCTCTATGAAGCAGCCGCATTTGTCTTGCAAAAAATTATTTCTGAAGAAGTCACTGATCGAATCAGAATAGACAAGTGGAAACGTGAAGCTGCGCGCAAGTTTCAGGTGCCATGTCCAGCTCAAACTATTATTTTGGCTGTATACCGAGATTTAGTAGAAAAAGGTAAATTGGGACGACATGACTGGATTAATAAAACCTTGAAGAAGAGTGCGATCAGAACATTGTCAGGAGTGGCACCTATCCCAGTACTTACCAAACCTTATCCTTGTCCTGGTAAGTGCGTTTATTGTCCCACAGAAGCTGGTGTGCCCAAGAGTTATAATTCCAATGAGCCTGCTGTGATGCGGGCTATTACTGTCAATTGGGATAGTTATCGGCAAGTAGCAAAACGTCTTTATGCAATGTCTACCGCAGGTCACACTGTGGAGAAAGTAGACTTAATCGTTATGGGGGGCACTTTCTCATTTTTGCCTAGATCATATCAGGCCAGCGTAGTGCGCAAGGCGTTAAAAGCGATGAATGAATTTGTCGTGATGAGAGAGAATCCCAAGCGTTTTACCAAACGTTTTGATTCCAGTATTAAAGTTCATACCTCATTGCCAGCAGAAATGTTAAAAAATGAATCTGCAGCTATTCGGTGTATCGGTATTACATTTGAAACCAGGCCAGACTATGTGACTGAAAATGAAGTGATTCATCTGAGAAAATTAGGTGGCACAAGGATTGAAATAGGTGTGCAAAGTGTATATGACGATGTGAATTTATTAACTAAACGAGGACATGGCAATAAGGAGGCTAAGGAAGCCACATTTTTACTTAAGGAAGCAGGTTTTAAACTGCATTATCACACCATGCCCAATCTTCCTGGTAGTGATTTAAAGCGTGACCAAGAAATGTACGAAATTCTCTGGAATGATAGCGATTTTAGACCGGATCAAATCAAAATATATCCTTGTGTTGTCACCATTGATGCTGAGCTGAAAGATTGGTTTGATAGGGGAGAGTATCACACCTACTCAGATGAAGAGTTGATTAATATGCTGACTGAGGTAAAGAAAAATGTGCCCTATTGGGTACGAATTGTGCGTTTAGGAAGAGATATTCCCCAGCCCAATATTTTGGATGGTAGTCACTACACCAACTTCCGTGAGTTAGTACAAGCAGCAATGAAGAAAAAAGGGTATATATGCCGGTGTATTCGGTGTCGAGAAGTGCGTGATCGTGCGCATGATATTACCCAGGCTGAGTTATTTGTTGAAGAATATATTGCCTCTCAGGGAAAAGAATATTTTATTAGTATAGAGTCAAAAGATAGATCAATATTGTATGCCCATTTGCGTTTGCGTATTCCCTATCACACATTGGCAGGGAAAAAACATTTTATTCGTGAACTTACCGATAGCGCACTGATTCGCGAAGTTCATACCTATGGTGAAGCTGTTCCTTTGGAAGAAAGACGTAGTGGGGCTGCTCAACATATTGGCTTTGGTCGTATGATGATGGATAAAGTGGAACAAATATTACAGCGGGAAAAAATCAAAAAGATAGCTGTGATTAGCGGTGTAGGAGTTAGAGGATACTATCGAAAGTTAGGATATGAACTTGAGGGTACATATATGGTGAAAAAAATATAGGAGCAATAATGTTTGCCCCTGGGGGCCCATGTTTAGTTGTCTTTTCATTTTTATTTCGCTATCTATCTAAGATTGATTCAGGTATCGATCTATGTCTGTTTGGGATCTAGTTTTTCCACCTCGTTGTGTTCACTGTAATAAAGTTTCGCATTGGCTATGCGAAAGTTGCCAGCAATACTTCAACAAACATTTCCATACTCAAGTGCATGCAGTGATATTACCTAGTTTGAATCAGGTTTTTATTAGCTGCTATGATTATTCCCATACCATCAGTCGCTTACTCTATGCCTGGAAATATAGACGTTGGTATGGGGCTGGAGAATATTTAAAAAAGTTAATTCTTGCTGCTTATAGTGAAGCATTTGGCACTACAGAAAGAACACTTTGTGTGCCGGTGCCCATTCATCGCCAAAGATTGCGGGATCGTGGTTTTGATCAAACTAAAGAATTACTAGACATGTTAGTTGAACAATCTCCCGACATATGCCAACAACTACTGATTCGTACCAAGAATACTCGTACCCAAGTTGGTTTAAACAGGGTGGCAAGACAACAGAACGTGAAAAGAGCATTTATGCCCAATATCACTAATAAGTTTCTCCATCAATGCGATTATCGTATTGTTTTGATCGATGATATTTTAACTACCGGTTCAACTCTGCAAGAATGTGCGGCTCTGCTGCGCCAAATTGGTTTTTCTCACATAGATGCACTAGTCTTACAAAGAGGTACATAGTGCCATGTTGTTCAGGATCTATTTTCTGACGTCTTGCTTAATTTTATGTTACTTTATCATTGGTTAGAAGTTGCCTATGAAAAAAAATTATTCCACTACATTTCATTTGCCTGTTATTAGTGTAGCTACCGAAACTATTATTGCTTTACCCTATCAATTTATTATTGAATGGCAAAATTTCCAAATTGTTGCTTTGTGGGTACGATTTGGCCTTACTCACAAAAAAATAATTCTTTGGCAAGACATTCAAGAGATTAGTAATGGTTGGTATGTGCAATCAGAATCAGCCTTGAGCGAAGCCTCTGATTTGATTCGTTTGCAAGAGGTTTTGGCACGCTTCTTCAATCTAAAAGGAGCACATTGTAAGACATTGGATGGGGTGATGCTAGGCAAAGTAAGTGATTTTACTTTTGACATGAACACCGGCCAGATTACTCAAATCATGATAAAAAATTATCTTCTCAAACCCATTGCTCATGAACTAATCATTCCGCTTAGTGCTATTAATAAAGTGGAAAATGAAACCATATTTGTCGATGATCTAGAAAAGAAAGTAGAGACAGAGCAGACTAGTCCTGTCATTTTACCTGCAACCAACTATGTTTGATTTTAGTATTTTGAGTGCCCCAGTCAAAGGTTCCTATGCTCGGACTGGAATTTTCACTACCCCTCACGGTGAGATCCGGACACCAATCTTTATGCCCGTAGGTACCAAAGGTACAGTAAAGACTTTTACTCCTGAGGAATTAGTAGCTGTTGGTGCAGAGATTATTTTAGGTAATACGTATCATCTTTTTTTGCGCCCTGGAGATGAATTTTTAGCTGAAAGAGGCGGCTTGCATGGTTGGAGTCACTGGGATAAGCCGATTCTGACCGATTCTGGTGGTTTCCAGGTGTTTAGTTTAAAAAAAATACGCAAAATTGATGAAGATGGAGTGGAATTTCAATCAATTCATGATGGTTCAAAGCATTACTTTACTCCAGAACGAGTGATGCAAGTGGAAGCAAATATTGGAGCTGATATAATTATGGCTTTCGATGAATGTGCTCCTGGTAAGGCAGATAAGGAGTACGCTCGAGCAGCCATGGAGCGTACGCATCGTTGGTTGGAGCGCTGCGTGCAAGCGCAAAAGAGACCAGGTGATCAGGCTCTATTTCCTATTATTCAGGGCGTAACTTACGATGATTTGCGTATCGAGTCCGCCCAATTTGTCGAACGATTCAATTTGCCTGGGGTTGCGATTGGCGGTTTAGCAGTAGGCGAACCCAAAGACATCACTTATAGAGTATTAGATACACTGGCTCCTCACTTGCCAAGCAATAAACCCCATTATCTCATGGGTTTGGGGTCACCAGAAGACTTGTGGGAAGCTGTGCATCGTGGGGTTGATATGTTTGATTGTGTCTTGCCGACCCGTATTGGCAGACATGGAGGAGTCTTTTCACCAATCGGTAGGGTGGATGTACGCCGCAACGCATACCGCTTGAGTGATCAGCCTATTGATCAAGCCTGTAATTGTTATACCTGCAAGAATTATTCTCTTAGTTACTTACGCCACCTAATAGTGGAGAATGAAATTTTAGGAGCAAGATTGTGTAGCTTGCACAACATGCACTTTCTCTTTGAACAAATTCGCACTATCAGAAGTTCTATTATGGATGGTACCTTTCTACAAAAAAAGGAAGCATTTACGAGCAAATATAAGTATATGGGAAGTTAAGAATTCTGAATGCGGTCCTTCGGCGAGCTCAGGATGACGGCTGAGTGCTGAATTAAAGCAGGAAGCTGTGCCCCTTTTAGTCTAACTAAAAAAGGGCATACCTTATGGCTTGTGCAATAACTTTTGCTCTATTGTCCATTCCGAATTCAGAATTCAGCATTCAGAATTTCTTCTGTAGTTCTTTCCTAATCTCACTGCGGGCTTCTTTTTCGAGATCGTATACTTTTAAGTTCTTGTCTACATGCAGCTCATGCATGATGATGGCAAATTCTGCTATGATCATTGGCGCGATGAGAAAGCTGACATCGAGATGGAGGAAAATATTGTAAGTTGCGTGTAGTACTACTGCTACTAGCAATCCTTCTGCAATTAATTCTTCCTGACGGATATGAACACTTCTTGGTAAAGGAAATGTCCTTTTTTGCCAGAGCATTTTTAGTCTATGGACTCGAGTTTTGACTCCTTCAAAAAGTAAATACTGGCGAAGCTTTTTTTTCTCGCTTATTTCTGCTTCTAATCCAATAATTTTAGCCCGACCATAATAATAACCTAGAAATCCAGAAAATAAGGTATGTACAAGCATAGTGCCGAAGTTTCGGGCCGCTACCACTTGGACAAAGCTCATATTACTCATGAGTAGCCAAAAGTTGTTTAGTCCATCAGGGGCAAAGTTCTCAGCAGCTACAGTAAAGTAAGCGATATTTTCAATATAAGCGAAGCCTAGAGCTCCAGCTACAGCATACTCGATTCCATCCACGATACGGTTGAAAGCAACCTGATGATCATTAACGCTTCTAATAATAAAAAACTTAGCATATTCCTCTAATGCACCCATAAAGATAAATCCTAAGGCAATTAAAGGAATGTGATTGGCAATGGTAGCTTGGTCTACAAATTGGCTTAAATCAAAATTGAGAAAGCTCTTCAGTAAATAATTGATACCCAATACTGGTAATACTGCAAACATGCCAAAAATAAAAGTGATAGCCATTTGGCGGCTATCTTCTTTGTCCATGAAAACCTGGCGATAATAGAGCCACAGCCAAAACAGTGCAGGTATCAGTGCTCCAGTACCAAGCAGCACCAATAATCCTGGATGACTCCCAATCCAAGCTAGCAAGCTGTATGACCAAGTGAAAAAATCCTGAAAAGCTGTGCTGAGTGCGGGCATTTTTGTTTCTGTTCATTACTTATTATACATGATAAAGATATGGACAACTACAGGTTATCTTCGTACAATCACCCTGCTTCTATTGGACAGACTATTGCTCGCCTAGGCGAGAGGAAAGTCCGGACAGCAGCTAAGCACCATAATTCCTAACGGGAATCATCTGACCGTATATGTAAAGGGTCAGGTAGGGAAAGTACCACAGAGACAATACTACCCTGTGTTGTCAAAATGCAGGGGAAAGGTGAAAAGTCTGCCTCAGGTAGAACATCCTGTGTGAACAGGAAGTGTGGGTAAACCCTATGGGCTGCAAGGTGGGATGGTGGAAAAAGGATCACTTCGCTTAGCAGGTCTTTTTTCACCCACTGCTTGATCCCAACTGCAAAGTTGGGGCTAGATAGATAATAGTCATTCTGTAGCCCGTAAGGGCGAGCAGGAAACAGAATCCGGCTTACCATAGAAGCATCAAGAATTACAAATTACAAATCACAAATGAGGAGGTGGCGTGAGGCGATGAAAACTTGGTGGCAGGCCCAGAATCCTTGGTATCTTGGTGGCTGTGCTTTATTAGTTTTAGCAGCAATATTAAGAGCGCTTTTTTTGTCCTCGCCCCAAATGCCTGTATTTGATGAGGTGCATTTTCCTTATTTTGCTCAACGCTATCTTGCCGGTCAGCCTTTTTTTGATATTCATCCACCTTTAGCAAAGTGGTTAATAGCACTCTCTGAATGGTTATTTGGTTATAATCAGTCTGCTGACTATAGCTTGGCTGTGGCAGGTGCTGGTGCTACAGACTATTTTACCCGCATTATTCCTACCATTCTCGGTAACTTTTCCTTCAGTTGGCGCTTTATGCCATATCTTTTTGGCATGGGGTTTCTGTTAGTAATTTGGCAACTGGCTTGGCATATTACCAAATCATATCAAGCAGCTTTTTTCGCCTTGTTACTGGTTAGTACTGATAGTTTGCTTTTTGTTTATGGTCGTACAGGACTTATGGATGGGATTATGTATTTTTTTGTTTTTGCCGCTTTTCTTGCTTGTGTGCTTGCCTTAAAGCAACGCAAAGTTTTTAGGCAAGTAGGGTACTTGCTGTTAGCTGGAGTGTTATCTGGTTTGGCTATGTCGGTGAAGTGGCTCGGTATGGCAGCTCTTATTTTGTGCTTTTTCTGGTTGCTTTTCCATTTCCAAAAGATTCATAAACCAAGGGGGCTGATTGCTGTTTTGGCAGCTCTGATCTTGGCCGTCAGTACCTATCTGTTTAGCTTCATTGGTGAAACAAACAATTGGCAACAATTAGCTATCGATGTGAATCAGCCAACGCATTCTTATTGGGATAAGCTTTATCAATGGCATGATCAATCTTTTCTATTCAATAAAAATCTCAAGGATTCCCATCCTTATGGTTCTACTTGGTGGAGCTGGCCACTGATGCTACGTCCATTACTTTATTACTATGAACAAGTAGATCCCATAACCTTTACTCCAGCCCGAGATCTCCTTACCCAGACTCCTTTAAGTGTTTGTACCAGTGACGGTAGTTGTTGGGTGCGACTAATTGCCGCTATAGGCAATCCTATTATTTGGTGGTGTTCATTTGTTTCATTCTTGATCACGTTCTTTTTCATCTGGCCCAAGAAATCATGGCAATGGGCTTTGCTTCTTAGTAGTATTGTCATGTATTTACCGTGGCTATTTATTGGTCGCGTATCATTCCTCTATTACTTCATGGGGGTGGCAATCGTATGGCAAGTTTTGTTGGCCTTGAATTTGTGGGAGTGGTACAAAAAGCCATCTGGTAAAATAGCCGTGCCAGTATTGTTGGTACTAGCAGCCGTGTGGTTTTTCTTGGCCTATCCTGTACTCACAGCTACTCCAATTCCAGCCTGGTATATTCCTAAAGTACTATGGTTTCCCAGCTGGAGAACCTAACATGATGAACTGTTGTTGATTGTTGAAGATTCTCTAAAAACATGGCGTGCCTGCGTGTATTAACACTTCAGCAGCCTAGCACTGCGCTCACTCAGCGGAGAGCATTATCTGCGAACAAGCAGACATATCAAACTAACCTTCAGAGATGGCTCCGCCAGCCGAAGCTCTCCGAGCGCAGGCTGGTGACCCTGAGAAGAATCGAACTTCTATCTAGGCCTTAGGAGTGCCTTGTTCTATCCATTGAACTACAGGGTCAGATGTAAGTAGGGCAACTATTTTTTGTCGAACTCCTCGTCAGTGTAATCATCCTCACTAGTTTCCAATAAATCTACCCCAGTATGACGATACAGTTGATAATAGAAGAACTCTGTTAGGCCTCCGAAAAAGCCAATACTAAACCAGATAATAATAGGTAGACCAAAGAAAAGGGGAGCTGGTGTGCTGCTCATTAGTGCTACTATCGCTGCTATCCCTAAACCAAATAAAATACTGATAAAGCCTCCATAAATATCGATCACGAACTCATTAGCTCGTACCGTAACAGCATTAAAGGCTAGCATTGATGCCAGAGCAGAGGTTACTATTTGCACCAGAGCAACAAGCATCATGTAGTTAATATCTATTGTTCTGGCTAAAAAGTAGGCTGGGATACAGAGAACAAAAATAAAAATATTGATCATTGCTACTTGCAGCAGGCCGCTATAGGGATTTTGATATTTATCTTGATCGCATAAACTCATTAAGAAAACACTCATCCCATTGCCGATCAAACCAGCAATAAAAAGTACACTGATGCCCATGAATATCGCGAATGGTGATACTGCTGCTGTAGGATCAGCTAGGGCCTGAAAAAGTGAATTAGCCAAAATAACGCCAATTAAAATAATCAAGCCGCCGGCAATTCCGCCGACGATACCTGCCAGTAAACGATAAAAAACAGTTACTCCTTCAAACTTACGTGGCCCGAAGGATGATTCAGTGTTTTGCATAATCTTTTGAATGATCATTTATATTGTAGCATAAGGCAATGCCTACCCAGAACCAAATTAGTATTGTTACTACGCTGTCTTCCCAGAGATGAAGAAATAATGCTTGTACGGAAGTGGCTAATAATACTGCACCCATTATCCGAGACAAATGTGTCTTACTCCTGAGCAACAACAGCACTATATAGATGGTAAAAGTGAGAAGCAATATAAATGCCATGATTCCGGCTTCTTCGCCAATTTGTAAATACCAATTTTCACTGATGAGAGCATTAGCTTCACCCAGTAATCGCCTGGACACTGGTCCGGCAGATCCCAAACCAGAACCTAATGGCTGCTCACTGATACGTTGTAGGCCGGCAACAGTTTTGTGCCAGTGTTCAGAGGATGAGAGCCCGTGAGTAATTACATCCGGATACACAACAAACATGCTTGATAAAATAAATAATAGCGTACTTCCGCTCCATAAAAGCCATTTTTTAGGAATACTAAATAGACTACCAAGGGCAGCACCAATAAAGGCTGAGCGAGAAAAGGTAAGGATTAAACCAAGTGCTGGGATTACTAATAGCCACCAAGGTAAGCCCAGAATTACCAAGATGCCACCCAATAAAATTGCTAGACTACCAGTTTGATTAGGCCCAGAAAAACTAGCTTGTAAGCGGGGTATGCAATGCTCACCGACAAAAAGACAATGATATACAGGTAACGGTTTATCATCAACATACGAACTTTGATATGGGCTGTAACCGAACCATATTCCCATATTGGGAAATACGAACCATATAGTTAAGAATAACACAAAAGATGTTAATAAAGACCAGAGTGTGATCTTGAGAAAATGAGCAATTTTCTCTTTGCCAAAATAATTTCCTCCTAAAAAACCAACTAATAAGGCAAGCGCGAAGAGGGCATCAGTGCGCAAACCTAAAATAAATGCGGGGAAATTGGCTACAAAGAGAGTGCCAAATAGCAATAAACTGATAAGATAAATACTTAACAAAGTGAACCAATGCTCTTTAATAATATCTTGCAATACTTTTCGTACGGACCATGCTAGGCCAATGAAAAGAATAAGCAAAAGGATTTCTTTCCAAAGACTTAAGATATTGCTACTGACAGGAAGGTAATCAGCGTTGCTACCTAAAAAAACACTTGCTAACCATGTTTTTAAAAATGCATGCCACGGGAGTAATCCAAGTAATAAACAAGTAAGGAAGAAAAAAAGTCGCTTCATATTAGCGATATTTGCTACCAATCAAACTGCGTTTATAAGAGTCGAGATTCTCTAGAGCTACCGCCACACCGCGAACCACACAAAGCGTTGGTTCATCCACGACTACTGTCGGTACCCCAGTGTGATGGCTAATCAATTCCGCCAGATTTCTTAATTGGGCACCACCGCCACTTAGCACGATGCCATGGTCGATAATATCAGCGCTTAATTCTGGTGGGGTTTGTTCCAGCACCTTTTTGATTGCCAAGATAATTTTTTCCAATTCATCAGCAATTGCCTTCACCACATCTCCAGTATGTACCTCAATCACTTTTGGTAAACCGGTTACCAAATCGCGGCCACGAATATTCATTCGCAAAACCTCCTTCATGGGGATTGCACTCCCTACAGTAATTTTTACTTCCTCTGCCGTGCGGGGACCAATAGAAAGACCATATTGTTTACGGATATGCTCGGCTATACTTTGATCTAACTTATTGCCTCCAACTCGTACTGACTCTGAAACGACAATACCACCTAAAGAAATTACCGCGACTTCGGTAGTCCCACCACCAATATCAACAATAAAGTTACCTACTGGCTCAGCAATGGGAATATTAGCGCCAATAGCTGCTGCTAATGGATGTTTGATCAAGAATGCTTCATGAGCACCGGCTGAAATAGCAGCATCAATTACAGCACGCCTTTCTGTGCTAGTAATACCCGCCGATACAGAAATCATTACCTGAGGGTTGAAAAATCGAAAGCGTCCGGCAGCTTTATTAATAAAGTGGCGTAATAATCCTTCCGTTACCCGATAATCAGCAATAGCCCCATCCTGCAAAGGTTGATGGGCCTTAATCATTTCTGGCGTTCTACCAATCATCACTTTGGCCTCTTCACCAATTGCTAAAATTCTCTTCTGCTCCGAAACAGCAACAATAGAAGGTTCTTGAGCAATAATGCCTCTGCCTTCCATATGTACTCTGGTATTGGTAGTGCCTAAATCAATGGCAATTTTCTTACTAAGAAACATAAATAATTCTGAATTAGGAATTCTGAATGGTGAATTGATGCAGGAAGCTACGCTGCTTTTTGGTATGTAGTTTAATGAATAGTGTCAAACATGTAGTCAAATCACAAAATTTACTGCAGTGTATATTCCGAACTCAGAATGCTGAATTCAGAATTTCCCCATGCAGGATATGGTATTTCATTCTTGCAGTAAATACGGAAGATGTTTATAGTAAGGGTGTGCTTCCTTTCGCACAGCTGTTTTTAAAGTATTCATGTCATTGCCTGTTTGTGCACTGACAACTTTGCCGGCCAAAGAGTATGCCGCGGAGCTGTCCAGTGGGAAAGTATTGCATTTTACCGGTGCTGCTAGTTCTGCCAGCAAAATACTAACAATGTTTCATATTAGTACATTGTTAGATCGTGCTGTGCTCTGGCTAGCTGATGATCCGGCCATGTTAGAACGCCTCGCTTCAGATGGTGTGCTTTGGGAAGTCCCGCATTTCTTCTTTCTGGGATCGGATACCTTATTGGGCAATCATCATCTACAAGTGATGCGTTTGGTTGCTCTTATCCATCAGGGCAAAAAACCTTTTGTCGTAACGACTCCAGAAGTGTTTGCTGACTTAAAGTTGCCTACGCCTTATGATATTGAACAAGCCAAGATAAGTTTGAGAAAAGGTAAAAAAATTCATTTTGTCCAATTTTTCAATAAATTAATTGATAGTGGTTACCAATTAGCTAGTGGTTTGATTGTGGATCAGGGATTTTATGTGAAAAGGGGAGGAATTATTGATATTTTCCCGGTCAATCGTGAAACCCCTCTGCGGATAGAACTATTTGATGATGAGGTTGAATCTATCATGTCCTTCAATCCGGCTACTCAGGAAAAAGGAGATGTTTATGATAGTATAGATATATTCCCAGTCGACACTCGTGGTTATAACGCCTTTTTAAAAGACTATTTAACTCAAAGTGTCGTTGTTTTGGATGAATTGAGTCTCACGCCAGCCATTCCAGCTAATAGCGCAGTAGTTAACTTTTTGCCTTTTGCAGAAGACATCAGTAAAAAGACTGGGAGTAAAGATTTACACTGTACTTCAGTATTGCGTTTCCATAATCCTTTAGAATTTACTACCAATTTAAAACAAAAAGTAAAAGAAGCTTGGCAAATAGTAATTTTTACTTCTGATGCCGAAAAGATTTGGCAATTATTGGTAGATCAGGGGTTTTCGGATAGTGATATTAAACGTATCCGTTTAGTTGAGAAAAAGCTAAACAAAAGTGCAGTAGATAGCTTTAGTTCACAATCATTACAATTTCCTGAAGCATTTCAAAATAGCCTAACAAAACTCTTAGTTATTACAGATCAAGAGATATTTGGTCAATTCCAAAAACCCAAAAAGTATACCCAATCTCAGGTAGATGCAGCGTTTTTAGCAAGTCTTAATCCCGGCGATTTGGTCGTGCATATCGATCATGGCTTGGCACTTTTCCAGGGAACTATTCAAAAAACTGTGGATAATACTACACGTGAATATCTACAGCTTGATTATGCCAAGGGAGACAAATTGTTTGTTCCTGTCGAGCAAGCTGATAAAGTAAATAAATACATTGGGGCTACTGGCGAGCATGCACCGCCACTCACTAGATTGGGTTCTGGTGATTGGAATCGTGTTACTTCTGAAGCGCGCAAAGAGAGTTTAGTGATTGCCAAAGAACTATTGGAATTGTATGCCCTTCGGGAAACAGCAAAAGGTTTCGCCCATAGTAATGATGAGGCAAAAATGAGCGCATTCGATGCTAGCTTTGGTTATGTAGAAACGCCGGGACAATTGAAAGCGATCGAAGAAATTAAACGTGATATGGAAAAAGAACGCCCCATGGATCGTTTATTATGCGGGGATGTGGGATTTGGTAAGACTGAGATTGCCATGAGGGCTGCTTTTAAAGCATTCCTTAGTGGTAAACAAGTTGCTATTTTGGCACCAATCACTATCTTGGCTGATCAACACTGTCGCTCTTTTACTAAAAGAATGGACCCCTTTGGTGTCCGTGTTGCTATGATATCTCGTTTCAATGGCCCCGCAGAACAAAAAAAGACTTTGGAGAAATTGAAAAAAGGAGAAGTTGACATCATTATTGGTACTCATCGGCTTTTTCAGGAAGATGTAAAATTCAAAGATCTGGGTTTGGTAGTAATTGATGAGGAACAACGTTTCGGTGTGAAACAAAAAGAAAAGTTAAAAGCCTTGAGACATAGTGTGGATATTTTGACGCTGACAGCGACTCCTATTCCTCGAACTCTCAACATGAGTTTATCTGGTCTGCGTGATATTTCCACTATCACCACGCCGCCACCAGGTCGCTTGCCGGTAGTTACCGAGGTGCGACGTTTTAGTATGTCATTTATTAGAGAAGCTATTCTGCGTGAATTAGAGCGTAAAGGTCAGGTATATTTTTTGCATAATAGAGTGCAAACCATTGAAAGTATGAAAGAGAAGTTACAAAACTTAGTACCAGAGGCGCGCTTCATTGTGGCTCATGGCCAGCTCTCCAATGAGGATTTAGAAAATCGTATTTTGAGCTTCAAAGATCATAAATACGATGTACTGATTAGTTCCACTATTATTGAAAATGGTATCGACTTGCCTAATGCCAATACCTTGATTGTTGATAATGCTGAGCGTCTAGGTTTGGCACAGGCATATCAATTACGAGGTCGTGTTGGTCGGAGTAAGACACAGGCATATGCATACTTCCTCTATCACAGTCAGAAGCTAGACGACACAGCGAAGAAACGTTTACGTGCAATTGTGGAGGCATCTGAACTGGGGAGTGGCTTCCAAATTGCCATGCGTGATTTAGAAATTCGTGGGGCAGGGGACATTTTGGGTGCTAAGCAACATGGTAGTATTAACGCCATTGGCGTGACACATTTTACCCGTTTATTGAAACAAGCGGTTGAAAATCTTAAGTCAGGCAAGAGTCAAATTGACTTTATCAATAAACCAAAAGAAGAGGCATTGATTGAATTACCTGTCACTGCATACATTCCTGATACCTATATCGACGATCACATCGATAAAATTAAGTATTACCAACAGCTGGCGAGTTGCGACACCTTGGATAATTTAACCGAATTAACCAAAGAATTAGCAGAGAAATATGGTGAATTACCGACAGAAACCCGCAATTTGTTGAAAGTGTTGGAGTTGAAGATTCATGCTACCAAGGCTAACTTAATTGCTATCAAGGAAACTTATATTGAGCGTCAAAAACGGATTGAATTGGTACTTGGGGCCAGAGTTACTCCGAGGGAAATCATGAAGCTACTTGCACAAAATCCCCGCTGGATGATTTCCGGTCAAGTGTTAAAGATCAAAAAAGATGAGCTTGGTATTGATTGGTTTAGCCGTCTATGTGACGATATTCGTGCTTTTGCAGCGGCATTTGACGATGCATTGGTGATTGTTAAAAAATAACCCATGGCCACTTCTCTCGAGCTCATTATCATGCCTTTATTGTATGCATTAGGGGCAATATTGTTAGTGATCACGGTCTATGTGTTACTAATTGGTGCGCCTTTTATTCCTACCCCTCAGCCAGTAGTAGAGCATATGGTAAAAGTTGCTAAACTTAAAAAGGGTATGACGGTAATGGATCCCGGCTGTGGCGATGCCCGGATGCTGGTAACGGCTTGTAAAATGCATCCGGAAGTGAGGGGGATTGGTTATGAATTATTTTTCATTGCTTATATTCTAGCAAAGATAAGAACATGGAAATTTCGCAACCGAATCAAAATTTGGTTTCGTAATAGTGACCACGCAGATCTAAGTGAAGTAGATGTGATGTTCTGTTATATGCTGTATAAACCTCTAGGGCGGAATGCAGATAAATATAAACGAGAATTAAAAAAAGGCGCCAAGATTATCTCGTACGCCTTTGAAATTCCCGGATGGCAATGGGATGAAAAAATTCCACCAGTACCAGAAAAGAATTTCGCTGCAATCTTTATCTACAAGATTTAAAGCGATTTAATCAGCTGATTGAAAGCGCTGCCATCGGTAAATGCCATTTCTGAGAGCATTTTGCGATTGAGTACAATACCTTTTACTCGCAACTTAGACATGAATTGAGAATAGCTCATATTGTGTTCACGACAAGCAGCATTGATACGTTGAATCCACAAACTGCGGAAAGTGCGACGGCGTTTGCGACGATCAAGGAATGAGTGCTGACCTGCTTTGAAAAAAGCTTGTCGAGCCATTTTGAAAGTCTTACCGCTTAAGCCACGGTATCCTTTGACACTCTTGAGTAACTTTTTGTGGCGATGATGCGCTGCCACTCCACGTTTTACACGCATAAACTAGCTATAAGGTAATAAACGACGTAAACTTTTTACATTGGTTTGGTCCACCACAGCACCACCATTATCTAAATTCTTTTGGCGCTTGGATTTATTTTTCAAAAGGTGATTTTTTGCAGCCTTTTCACGCATGAATTTGATTTTCTTTTTGCTGCCTGTGCGCGCAACTCGTTTTTTAGCCGTTGAGGATGACTTGAGCTTCATAACAAAAAATAAGCGCTGGTATAGTACTGATATGGGTGGAGGCTGTCAAACAAGAATTCTAGATTCTAAATGATAAATTCCAGATGTAGATTGAGACGTTTTTGGCATCGCTCTGGAATGGGAAATCAAAAACTAAAATTTTTTAGAGCGGCTTAATCATCATTGACATCAACTTTCCCTGTAAAGTAATGCCCTGTTCAATAGTATATAATCCTTCTAGATAAGTAAGGAATTCATTGACTTTTGCCTCACCCAATTCTTTTCTACTCATTTGTCTACCATGAAACATCAGAGTTACTTTTACTTTAGCATTCTTTTCCAAGAATCTTTTAGTCTGATTGGCTTTGGTTTCTAAGTCATGAGGGGAAGTGGTAAGTCCAAGTCGTATGCCTTTGATTTCATTCTTAGGACTTTTACTTTTTTGCTTCTTTTCTAGTTTCTGCTGTCGGTAAATATATTTACCAAAATCCATAATTTTACATACTGGTGGTTTGGCCATTGGCGCGATTTCAACCAAATCTAAACCAGCTTCCTGTGCTAAACTAAGTGCTTTAGGTAAAGGAACAATACCGATTAGCTCATTCTCACTATCTACCAAGCGCACTTCGACATGGCCCACAATAGCGCCATTGATACGAACGTTTTTAATATGAAAAAAGTTAAGATCACCAAAATAGTAGCATAGAACAAGCCAGCTTGCTAAGGTTTTAGCTGTACTTGATAAACTCGTGACCGATCTTTATTTAGCAATACCAACATCTTACCAGTAGCATCGATTTCCACCTTGCCTATACTCGTGCCAGCGGGGAAGGTGTGAAGTATATGTTCACTGCCATTACGATTACTTACTAACTGATAAGTCGTTTCTTCCCCATCTTGCCAGAAACTGCCCCAAGCTTCAGCGCGTCTAAGATAATAAAGGGTATTCGTTTTGTCATCATAAGCGCTGGTAATTAGGGATGTGGTCAGGGGAAGTTCGAAAGCAGAGCCAAAAGGAGCAGAGAAGATTTTGATCTGATTGTTTAAATTAATGGCTATGCTTTCTTCGCTGACGAAACGAGGAGGTTCAGACAAATGGAATACACCTAAAGATGTGATAACTTGTTGAGCGATCTCAATAACTATTACATCAGTTTTAAGCATGTTTTCCATTGTTACCATTTTGCTCAGTAATGCATACTTACTATTATCGCTGATGGAAAGGGTAAAGTCAGTATCTAAATCCAGGTAAATATTTGTGCCGTTTACTGCCAAACTGGTTCCTAATAATTGAGCGCTCAGCAATCCCTTGGAGGTAGCGAAACAATTGAAAGTCCCAGTGGGCAAAGCTTGAGTGACTCCACGACTCCAGAGTTGTGCAGACACTGTCGGTGCTTGAGGAGCAAAAAGACAAGCTTCTGAGCCATCTCTAGCCCATACTATGTGGTTAAAGGGTTTGGGAATAGATTGAGCATCCTTTTCGGTAAAATTGGCGAAGAGCAAATTCTCCGATTGATTGTCAGAAAATACTCTATCGCGAGGATATTTGAATAATGATGAAAGCGACTTTTCTGTGATTATCGGTTTAAAGATAAATTCGATAGGAATATGTAGGGGACGGCGCCAGCTGAGATCTTGAGTAATAGTTTGATCAAAATGGTTTTCTTTATGAATTTGAAAAGTATGGCTATTGGCATACAGATCTAACTTTATTTGACCATTACTATCTTGATAAGTACTACCATTTACTTGTACTTGAAAAGGGCCACTACCTTCAAAAGTGACTGAGGTATAGTTAAAAAACAAAAGGAAAACACCAATCCCCAGAGTGGTAATTAATGCAGGCACTAAAGCAATAATAATTTGATGCTTATTTTGCATAGTAAAGTTAAGATACGGTGACAGTTTGTAGGGGACCGGGATTGCCCTGGCAAAAGAATAGATAAATACCTTTTTCGACCAACTGAATACTTGATGTCGTTTGCGGCATGATGGTCTGATTTATCTTTTGCGGCGATTTAGGATCAGTACGGAGTTCACAGGCTTTGTTATTTTGATTGAACCATACTAGCTCCATACCTTGATTAAGCGATATATGAGTAGGATCGAAAAAGCCAAAATTGATAATGCTGATGGCAAATTGATTTTTTTCAGCACTGACAATTACCCCATTTTGGGGATCATAATAAAATCGATCTCGTAACTGGGCAAAAAGAAAGCTTCTTGCTAGCAAGGGCATTTGTTTGCTCAGTGAATCCTGTTCTAAAGTGGGCTTAATAATTTCTAAATATACTTTTTTTGTTAAGTCAAAAGTATCTGGAAAGCGATACCCTAGAGGCACATTTACTTTTCCGGCTAAAGCAAGAGGAATGTTTGGATCGTTTTCCAGCAAAGTGTTTAAATAAGTTTGCATATCTTCTGTACTCGGTTGATCAGAGTGAGATATGCTCGTCGGCTTGCTTGAAACTATAGCAATGGGGACCGATGACTGTGTTGGTGTTATTGGTGTCAAAGCAAGGCTAATAAAACCTTTATTTTCTCGCGGAAAAAGTGTTGCCACTATAGTCTGATAGCCATCTTTTTGGATTTCCAGACGATAGCTCTCCTTTACCAAATTACTTAATGAGAGTGGAGTCTTTCCCTCCTCATTGCCATCAAGTTTAATAGTTGCTCCTATGGGATTAGTGACTATAGTAATGGGAGCTTGGGCGATAGGTATAACATCATTATTTTTAATCAAATTCTGATCTCTGATTTCTAAATTCTGAACTGAATTATTCCTTCTACTCCAGAAAAATATTCCTGAGCCAATAAGTAATAAAACTAGCAAAATAATCAGTACTTTTTTCATCGCTAAGGTAAAAATACTACAGTGGTTTTGATCAGTGGTTTTTCTGCACACCAGAATTGAATACCTTCATCGGTACCAATAGCAGCAGAAAATAATAAATTTTCTCTCGCATTGAGGCTGCCAACGTGAAACTCACCTCTACTGCCACTAGCAGTTAAAGTACAGCTATCGCCACTATCATTGATAAAGCGTAAAGGATAAGCTGAGGCAACCATAGTTGAAGCAGGATAAAAATGATTGCCACTAATCACGATACCTTCTTCATTAGCTGTACCTTCCTCGATAAGATCATCGGGGCCGTAATCATGGATACCAGAATAGGTAGCAATCAATCTTTGATAGTGCGCTATTTGAGCTTGATTGGGTATGGTGGCTTGTGCGTTTGTCGATGATGCTGTTGGTACTGTAGTAGCTACATTAGGAGTGGGAATGGGGGAGGGAGAAATTTGAGGAGACGATGTGTTTGATGGTGTGCTGCTAGTGCTTGGGACATTATAGAAAAAAGTGCTATTGGGTTGAGAGATTATTTGTAATGAGGGGGGATTGGGAAAAGGTACGGCTGTTGCCATAGGAGTAGAAGTCTGTATAGGCGAAGAAGTAGAGAAAATGCGGGGGGTGGGGGTGCTGTTTCCTATGCTAATAGTTGGTGTTACCACCAAAGCTTCACTCGCTAATTGCAAACGTAAGCTCGTATCTGTGGGGGTATACTTGAGTACCAAAGTAATATATCCCATCTTTTTTGCTTCAATTCGATACTCCTTAATTGCTGGAAAAGTATATTTTAAAGGTGCTTCGCCAACTGCTTTGCCATCAATGCTAATACTGGCACCTTGAGGGGTGGAAATAATAGTTACCTCTTTGGGCTGTTCTATTATTTGCGGTGTTACTTTTAGGGTGCTAGGTAAAGCGCTCGGTCCAGTTGGTGCAACTAAATTAGATGGTGGCATATTAAATTGATTCCAGGTCAAAATGGCACTAATCACGAAGATTAAAGGTAAGCCAATGAGAAGGAACTTTTTGAGCATAGAAAAAGATTACATTGCTACTGCGTAACCAGTTTTATAGTGATTGGAACTTTGTAGAGAAGTGAAATTATCCCAAGTCATAATGCTATTGTCACCGCCATTATGAGCAACATCATGAATCAGCAAATTAGTGAATTGTTTGGTGCTTTCATTGTAACCCTGGATACCAACCACGACAGTAAAGTGCGCATGAGATACAAAGCCACTATTGCGTGCTCTACTGATCGCACCTCCTACTACCATAGGGTGCCCCTCAGATAACTCACGGAAAATGGTTTCTGGAGTCAGCTGTACTGAATGTGACCCATGAGCGTTTAATTGGGTCCGCAGAATATTGGTTAATTTACTAGGATTCCCTCCAGTACCGAGCACATAAGCACAAAGGATATCGTCAAAAGTACGCGGAGCCGACACAGCATCATAGCCACCGATACTGCTGCGATCGTTGCTACCGTGAATACCGCAACGATAATAATTATTTATCATATCTCGTAATATATCTCTCACTGCTGTAGTGTTACCGCTTACATAGCGATAAGCAATCGCAAAAGAAGTGACACCACAACTTACTCCTCCCCATTTGCGATTTTCGCCAGCAGTATCAGTACCGGCATTAGGATTCTGAGCACAAATATTATCGAATTCACACTCTCTTGGTGCTGAACCTTGCGCGATAAATTCAACAGGCAAAATAATATCACAGACACCGTTGTTACACTGTCTTTGCGGGGCTCCGGGAGGTGTGCCATTGAGATTGAATTGACTGTTGAGTGGTGTCCCATTTGTTCCTGGGGCAAATTGAAAACGAACAGCTGCTGGGCCACGAGGAGTACATACAGGATTAGCACTAAAAGTAAAAAAACAGGGATTGATGAGATACAAAATCCAGCCACTAGTTGCCAATAGGGCCAAACCACTGATGCTACCAATAATCAGCTGTTTTGCCTGATCACTTTTCCCGCCCAAAATAATTATCAAGCCAGCTCCGATCAGTACTAGAAGAGCCAAAGAGCCTGCTATACCTGCAGCATAGAGGAAAAGAATGCGAGTATAATTCACAATATATCCCTGATTGTTACCTTCAATACTGGTAATGCCATTGATCCCGACTTCCAAAGGTACTGTTCCACCAGCAACTGGAGCACTGACTCGGACTCCTCCTGCAGTGTTTGTTTGAGTACCAGCGCTGCCTTGAGTAGGAACAAAGTTACTTCCAGTTGTAGCAGTGCCACTAGTCTGCTGAGGCGTATTTTCCGAATACACCAGGCTTAACAATGTCTGTACACCCAGGCCAGCAGCCGTGGCGTGATCAATCTCAGTAGCGAATAAAGCATACCAAGGGTTACTTGAATGTTTAGCGCATGGTAACTGGGGATTGTCCCAATACTGTTTAAAGTGGGTATTTTGAGTGCCATAGTGGGGAGTACTATCTCTCTGTCTGACTTGTGGATTGTGAGGCGTGAAGAAAATTTGGGCATCACAGCTAGCTAAATTTTGAAAGCCAGCAGGTAATACATTATGATACCCTCCACTCTCTTGGTTATTAGCAAAAGAAGCACCAGTATAAGCCATGTCAGCGGCATAATACAAAATAGTAGCTCGGGGATAGGTAGTGCTAATCTGAGGATAAATAGATGTGCAAGTGTCAATAACCCCTACCGCTTTAGGATTTAGGTCTCTGGCTTTGATCAAAGCACTATCATCACCATGACAACCAGCTCCAGAGTGACCAGAAATAATCGTGTCGTTACTCAATCGGATATTAAGTCCGCTAGTAGCACTGTTGCTGGCCAATGCAGCCTGAACAGCTGTCTTTATACTGGTACCAGTCATTCCCGTCCAATTTGAAGTAGGATGAGCATTGGCTGGTAAAACAAAAATCATGCCTGGTACCCGAGCATTATGCATAGCAGCTTCTATGGCACGTTGGAATCTGCTTGAACCATGTTGCTCATGAATAGTAGTAGTGCCATCTCGTCGTGTCTCGGTATAATGAACAATTTCACTAGGCGGTAAATAAAAAGGACTGATACCATCAGAATATTTATTGTCACCATGAAAGTGGATGTAGAGAGGAAATTCACCAGCACATTGTGCTTCTTTGGGAATGTAAATTACAGCTTTATTCTCAGGATAAGTACTATTAGGGACTGGTTGATAATTGAAATGCAAAAATAATGTTTGTCCGCTAGTGGTACAGCGTGTACCGCCACTTTGAGCTTCGACTTGAGGTGAAAATGATAAAAGTAATGAAGCTGTGATGAAAATGCTTAAGCTTAGCATTCCTAAACCACGCATTCGTCTTGAATTAAGAAACATACATTTCTACTACAAAAAGAATATTCTCTCCCTGCCGTTTATAACACAAGTAGATCCAAAAGACACGAAAAATGAGAGCTGAAAATCGCTTATTAGTAGTTGTTGACAGTGAGGCTTTTTGTTTGTTAGTATTGATTGAAGCGTATTTAAACCTATTGCCAATGTCTGCACCGAATGAGAGTTTTCCTGCCAAACAAAGAAATGATATTCCTAAAGCTTTTGCTCCCTTAGAAATTGCTGAGGCTCGTAATGCAGTAGGATCACAAAGAGATGACTTGAGAGCTGCTCTAGAGAGCCCGGAAGAGGCGAGGGGATTGGCCATGATGGGCCAAAACTTACAAGTCCCAGCAGTGCTTGATTCTGATGCACACAGAAAACTCCAGGCGGTAATGCTTGGTCTAGCCTCAGTCGGTTTACAAGGATGCGAAGCAAGCATGGGAGAAATTGCTGGCTATGGTACTTTAACAGCAGTTGCTCTGGCAGGTTTGTATGCATGGAAAGGGATGGAATGGCATATGCTTAGTCCTACCGATATGAAGGTGTGGGTGATTGAAAATGTTTTCTTGCGCCCCACTCGTGGGAGAGTTTTGCCGGCTACTGCTACGCCGAATGTTGCTCCTAATACCCCACCGGCACAGCGTATACAAACTATGCTTGCTCATATTAGTACATTAAATACTAGGATTACTGATGCTATTGAACACGTGAAAGTATTCCAAGAGGGAGTTTCCTATCGTTTCAGATGGTTTCAACGCACAGTAAAAGTCGGTCCTGATGACTATCTCAATTTGACTAATGAATCGATCAGTCGAACACATCAGGTCGATATTAATGGTATTCAACATCCACTTACGTATACCGTAGAGTTGCCGGTCACTGATCCTGCACGAGCAGCGGTAGCCTTTAACATTAACAATAAGGCAGATGTGAAAAAAATGGTTACCAATTTGCTTGATGCAGTATTTGAGAGCGTATTTGGTGCTCTACGATCAAGTAATATTCCTGGTCTACCAGGCGGGCAGGCGCTTGATTATCACGCGGTAACCGGTGCCTTGCCGGCTATTGCTACTATGATCAATGAGCATCCAGCTTTAGTGGCTCTTCGGAATGCCACTGGCGTCAATTATACGGTTGTGATTAACACTTTGTCAGAGCCAGCAAACTTAGCAGCAAAAAGGACAGAGGCCATAATGAAAGCTAGACAATTAGAAGTTGAAAGGGGTGAGACTCTTGTTGCTACTCAACATGCAGCTACTGTATTAGAACAGGCCAAAGGTGAGGCGGCATCAATGGAGGTAAGATTAGATGCATTAAAGAGAGTGTTCCCTGGAGCAGGTACCGATCAACTTACCAGTATGATAGCAGCAAATTCATTACTTGGAGCTGGTGGGGCAGCCAGTTTGCGTGATGTGGCTGCTGCTTCACAAGCAGTGGCTTTTGGTGCTGCAGCACAAAGGGTGGCTCAACAAGGTGTTAATATTAATATGCAACCAGGAAGTCCTCCAATTGCTCCACAACAGCCACCCGTTTCGCCTGCTCCCACACCACCACAACCTCCAGTAACACCGGCTCCACCGGGCAGCACTGGGCAAACTGGCGGAGGAAATCCTTAATTAAACCTTTTTAAATACTTTTATGGCTGATATTTGGTCTGGGCAAGGTAATGCAAGCCCTTCAAGCGCTCCATCTGCACCCACTTCGGCTCCCAGCGCGCCCTCAGCCGCTTGGCGTAGAACCCGGGATGCAGTACGAGGAAACTTTTGGAAAGTTTTGGGTGTTGGCGCATTAGTAGCCACGGGTTATGTGGCTTTTACAGAAGGAGTGTCACGCATCGGCACTAGTAGCTCTGATACATCTGTTCAAACAAGTACAGACAGGCGGCGAGCTGATGCACGTGAAGCAGCTGCAAACAGTCCCAGTGCTATTTGGGAACATGGCAAGCAAACTATGGCATGGGCTGACACGGCTGAGCGTTTAATTCGTGCTATTGAAGCTCAATTGGCGACTGGAGAAGCGCATCAAGATATTAATTTTCAGTATGTTGGGACAATGAATGATATCTTACAAAGTCCACTACTTACTGATCCAGCGAAGCAACAAATGAGATTAGAGGTGCCCAACTTGGCCGTCGCGGCGAGTGACTTAACTGATAGTGCCAAACTGGCAAAAATCATGAGAGCATTACAGATTGCCCGCGCAGATATTTCTACTTTGGCTTTAAGCGATTTTTCAGGGGCTGCTCAGGGTCAACCTAATCCTGATATGAATTGGGTTGGATTTGTAAATAGTAATTTAGACAATCAAATTTCCGAACCAGGCCATTTATCAAACATAGTATTATGTTTATGGCGCAAAGGCGAAATGGTGCCTGCTCGTAACTTAGCATCACGTATCTTTGAATTAACTTCATGGTCTGACTATAAGCGTGAGCATCCAGCTGAGGCCTTGGATATTGTGTCTATTTGCACCCGTCCAGGTTTACTAGCTCAATCACCCATTACTACTGCTGAAGAAGCAGAACTACGAGCTAGATCAGGTAGATAGTTTGCTTAGTTTTCTTCTACGCCATAGCTTGCGTAGTTCATGAGCAGCTACCATACCCACAAAGCCTAAACAGCCATACAGCCAGTCTGAAAAATGCAGATTGGCTGTTCTTAAATATGGTTGTAAAAATGGAGTGTAGATTACCAAGCACATCAGGCCAAGCGACATTATGATTGCGCCAAGCAGTTTAGGATTACTCCAGAAATAGCGACTAAATATGCTTTCAGTTTCATGTCTCCGGGATAAAATGTTAGCAAACTGACCTAACATAATAGTGACATAAGTCAGTGTTAGTGCTCTTAAATAAAAAGGGTTGTCTAAAGTAAGTACTGTTCCTGGAGTGTAATTAGCTCTATCCAAGAACCAAAGAAAATTAAATACCGCTATGCCTCCCATGAATAATCCAGCATAACCTACATCTAAAATGTTTTTGATCGTAAGGAAATGATCATTGAGTGATCGTGGCTTTCTGCGCATCAAATCATTAGGAGCAGGATCAAAGGTAAGTGCCATCAAGGGCAACATTTCACCTACTAAATCAACGAGTAAAATATGAATGGCAAAAATAGCAGCCGGATAGCCAAAAATATAAAGCACGGCGCTTGCTAATACTGCTGTTAATTCACCACAATTACTGGAAAGAGTAGAGAACAGGGTCTTTCTCAGATTGGTAAAAATTGTTCGGCCTTCTTTGATAGCAGTTACCAATGTGACATAGCTATCATCAGTTAACACAATTTCCGCTGCCTCCTTAGCCACATCAGTGCCGATTCTACCCATAGCAACACCAATATCAGCTTGCTTGAGAGCTGGAGCGTCGTTGACACCATCTCCGGTCACGGCCACAACATTTCCTTGTTCACGAAGCAATTTCACAATCCTCAATTTGTCTTCAGGACTGGTACGAGCAAAAATAATTGCTGGTAAAACTAATTTTTCTTTCAGCTCAGCATCACTTAATTGAGGCAATTCATCACCATTGACAATAGTTAAGGCTTGATTTTGGTCTAAGCCAATATTCTTAGCGATTGCCTTAGCAGTTTCTGCTTGATCGCCGGTAATTATGAAAGTGCGCAAATGCGCTGCTCGAGCCTGAGCTATGGCATCTCGCACACCAACTCGTGGGGGATCAACCATGGCGACAAAACCCAAAAACTTCATGCCTTGCTCTACGGTAGCCATAGTTAAATTAGCTAATTCTTTGCCATCGATCTCACGATAAGCCATGCCCAAGACGCGTAAACATTGCTCGGTATAAGTATTGCTTGCTTCTTTAATGGATTTTTGCTTTGCGATTGTAAGCTTGGAAATAGCTAATACTGCAGGTAAAGATCCTTTGAGAAAAACAATGTATTTACTCTTTGTGCCCGGTACTTTGCGTACTGAGCTCATCATTTTTCGTACTGAGTCGAAGGGATATTGTTGTACTTCTTGCCAATCCCTTCGCACCTTATTTACATCGATACCAGCCTTACGAGCCAATGTGACCAAAGCTGATTCTGTTGGATCTCCCAAAGCATACCAATGCCGATGTTTCTCGTCTGGTTCAGCGATATTGCCTGTTGCTGCCAAGGCGCCACTGAGCAGAAGTTTTTCATCTATACTAGAGCCTTTGGCGATTGTTCCTTTGGGCTCATAACCAATACCATCTACGGCATAATCTTTACCGTCTTGCCAAATATGCTGCACCGTCATTTCATTAGTAGTGATAGTGCCAGTTTTATCAGAACAAATAATGGTGGTAGAGCCTAGTGTCTCCACTGAATAAAGCTGCTTTACGATGGCTTTTTGTGCAGCTAAGCGAGATGCGCCCAGAGAAAAGGTTACTGACAATTGTGCTGGTAAACCTTGCGGAACCATAGCAGCAGCGATACCTAAGGCTGCTAATAAGCTCGCCTGTACCGGATTGTTCTGTAAAAGATTGAGGCTAAATATGATCCCTGCCAAGCTAAGAGATAATATAGTTAGACGGACGGCAATATTGGCGATTTCTTTTTGTAGAGGAGAAGCATCATTGCCTACTTCAGCAGTAATTGCAGCGATTTTACCAATTTCTGTAAACATGCCGGTGGCATATACTACGCCACAACCATTACCGCGTGCGATAGTAGTGCCCAAATATACTTGATTATCTTGTCGGCCAAGAGGTTCTAATTTACTCAGCTCATGAATAAACTTTGTTTTAGGATTAGATTCACCAGTGAGAGAAAAATCATTGGTGGCTAAATTATTTATTGTCAGCAAACGGATATCCGCTGGCACAGCATCACCTTCGCTGAGGAGAACAATATCACCGGGCACGAGCTCTGCTGCCGGAATCTCCAATTGTTGGCCCTTTCTCATCACTTTGGCTTGGGGAGTCAAAAATGATTGTAAAGAGGCGATGACATTTTCCGCCTTATACTCTTGTATGAAGCCAATAATGGCATTAATCAAAACTATGCCAAGTAGTATCACTGCATCCCGTGTACTACCCAAAAACCAGGCGAGTAATCCAGCAACTATCATCAAAATAATCATCGGATCACTGAACTGCTCAACAAATTTCTGCCAGGCGGCCTTTTTGCCTACCTTTTTGAGCACATTGGGACCATACTGAATCAGCCTTTGCCTCGCTTCTTCATTGGTAATCCCTTGGCGTAGGCTGCGTAATTGAGTCAGTGCTTGTGCGGGAGAAAGTTGGGAAAAAGAGGACATAGTACAATTCTGAATTAAGAATGCTGAATTCTGAATAAAAGGCGTTAGCTAGGCTGTTTTGTGACTTTGGTATTGATAATGATGCTCAACACCTAGTTTTCTTCAGTGTACATTCCGCATTCAGAATTCAGCATTCAGAATTGCTCTTACTCCATTGCTTCTCATCGTAAAATGTTTTAGAATGATATGAAGTTCAAAAAATTATGGTTTCCTCCCCCAGACCACTTTCGTATTTTGTAAGGCTCTTTAGTACTGTATTGGTGATGCTGGTGCTGATAAGTGGCTTGATCAGTCAAGGATCTTTTATCTTTGAAAGTTTCAAAGTTCCTCAAGCCGATGCTTCTTCACCAAGCTTCCATGATTTTTTTGAAGATTGTACTGACGACGATAATGAAGTTACCTGGGCACAAATAAAAGCTTGTTTGAACAATCCCAGCAATGCTCTCGATAATGGTAGTGAGCGCACCAGATGGAATAATGCTATTAGAAATAAATTAGAAACATTTTTTGATAATCATGGTACTACTGGGCCTGGTTATGAACTGCCAGGGGACTTTATTAGTAAGCCATATGTCTATGGTAGCTCTACCCCAAATAATGCTACCCAAGATCGCATCATTGACATCTATTTACGGGAAGAAAGTGGTGGTATGGATGGTGCTCAGGAAATCGGTACTTTCTTAAGTGGATCTAATGGAGGCTACTTATGTACTTTATTAAACATTCCACCTGGCGGTTCTAGTACCAATACCGATTCGTTACCAAGTCCTTATGCAGGTTTGGCTCTTTATGGGCCAAGTCGAGATGGCGATACCCCTAGATGTACTAGAGCAGACATATTAAATAATGATGAAAAACCTTATCTAGTAAGAGGTTTCAGCGCAGCCCTGCTTTGGGTCTTGGCCGATAGTATGAGCAATGATGCAGCTCTTGCTGAGCAAACAAGAAGTTTGTTTGGCACATTAAAAACATATTTACAGAATCCTCCTGCCAGTGCTGTGCAGACAGTCAATAGTAGTCAATATGTTGATCTTACAGGCTTTTATGAACAAAACTATGATCGTGGCTTTGGTAATGGTCCGATAGAAAATATGATGCAAGCCTGTCAAGGGGATGCTCAGGTGACATCAACAACGTCTGGTACTCGAACAGATGAATATGTCACACAGGTGGCCAATTGTTATGATAGAAACATCCCTACTTTAGAAAGGGCTGGTCAATTTGTCCGTGAGGTATTACAACCAGCAACAGTTGAATTGGCAGCTCAATACAGAACTTGGTCAGCTGAACAGAAAACCATATTGCGCACTTTTATGGCTAGTACGGACTATATTCAGTTGGCTGAAGGATATGATCCTCTAGCTCAAAATAGATTTGATTACCGTCTAGAGGATTATCTAGATGAAACCATTAATGATGGCTATACCGATAGCTCAGATTTTGTTTATGACACAGAAAATCCTGATCAAGTAGCAACTTCTCTCAATGCCACTATCGGCTATCGATCCAATTTTGATGATGCAGTTAAGAAACCAATTTTGTACCAATTAATGGCGGTAAATAGAAAATTGATTGAAAGATCCACTACCTACCTAGATCGCCCACTACCAACACCTCCTCCACCAAGTACTGCAGTTGCTACTGGTAGAGCGGCATTTCAATCACAATTAGCGCAAATTAATCGTACTGCGGCTCAAAGTAGAAAAAATGTGCTGGAGCAAATGAATGATTATATCAATCGTACTATCACCAATAATAAAGATACCATGCTCTTTGCTTGGTATTACATGGCAGTGGCTAGTCACGACCCCAATTATCCTAATGCTGTTGAGCATAGAACTGGTGATTTGAGCTTGTTAGTAGAAGATCGGCCAGGCACTGGCGCTTGGGCTACTATATTTACTGATCCTTTTTTGGCTGCAGTTACCAATGCCTGCTCACCAAACGTGTTCTTTGACACTATCAACAAAGAAAATTTCCCAGCCTGGAAAAGATGTCTAGAGCATGAAAAAGATTATGTAGATCACTCTGACACCAATAAAGCACATAAACCTCAAGATAGAACAAGTAGAAATAACTTCACTATGACCTTAGCGGGCAGTGCCGAACCTTTCAAGATGCGTCGCTCTGAGTCAGTAAGAACAGCTTTGAGCCAATTGATTGCGCGAATTGATGCTTGTAATGCCAATCCGGTATGTCTCACTTTGAATGATAGAAATGAAGGAGCTGCTGCTAATCGGGATGCTAATTTACCAGATGATGGTCGGGATACGGGGAATTCTTTACTCAATTCAATTTTAGCCTTTATCAATGTTTTAGTAGCCTTATTAATTAAATTCGTCTTTTGGCTAGCGGCGATGGTGATGAGTTTATTCCAAGCAGTATTGAGTTATACCGGTTTTACCACTTCTAGTTTCGTGATCACGATGTGGAAGGCGATTAGAGATTTCGTCAATCTCTTCTTTATTTTAGCTTTGTTAATCGTCGCAGTAGCAAATATCGTTCAATACCAAATCAATAATTATGCCATCAAGACTATTTTGCCCAAATTAATCTTGATTGTCATCGCAGTAAACTTTTCTCGTCTTTTTGTTGGTATTGTGATCGATGCTGCTAATGTGGTAGAAGCTGGTGTTTATCAGGTGGGCGGTATGGGACCACATGGTGCGGGTGGAAGTGCTCAATGTTCTCAATATACACCTGCCCAAAACTCGGCAAATAGTTGGCGTTTAATTAGTATTCCTAATAATGTAAAACAAGGCAGTATTCTTTGTCGCTTGGCGCAAGGACTCAAATTTGAAGATATGCAGCGTTATATCGATCAAAATGATGCTAACCGTCCGGGCAATCAAGTAGACTTCTTTTTAGCCAATATGGCCTTGCTCCTAATGGGGATAATGATTCTCTTTGGTTTCTTGGCCTTAGCGATCACCTTTACTATCCGTATAGTGATACTCTGGGCTTTGGCTATAACTTCCCCCTTATATGTAGTGGGTAATTTATTCCCATTTACTTCGAGTGTGGTCAGTCAATGGCAAGGTAAGTTTTTCAAATATGCTACTTTGCATGTTGGGGTGGCCTTCTTCCTTACTTTAGCTGTACTAGCTGCTGATAGTGTGGTGCCACAAATTTTTAGTGAGACAGTCACTACTCCTGGCGCGGTAGCAGGTTCAACACTTGGTCCCGCTGGCTTTCAAACCATGGCTGATTATCTTAAGTTATTGTTTATTATTGCTATGGTTTACGCAGGTGTCTTCACTGCAGCCAAAGGTGATTATGCTCAAGGTCTTATTGATAGAGTGGCAGGTTTAGGCTCCAATCCTTTGGCTGGAGCAAAGTTTGCTGCTAAGTGGGGTATTGGTGCACCTTCCAAAGTATTAGGCTTAGTTGGTAATCGTTTAGAGAATGTAAGAGGTAGTGGTAGAGTGGGTAGAGGACTAGCGTGGCTTACTAGAGGTGCTGGGCATGTACTAGCCTTACCGTCAAATGTCGGTGGTGGTGTGAAAAATATTGCTGAAGATCTGAAAAAGGGCGCTGAGGATAGACGCAAGCGTTCTCAATTGAGTGCTGCAGCTTATCTCTCTGGCGGCCGTTTTAC
This sequence comes from Candidatus Abawacabacteria bacterium, assembly GCA_016207805.1. Classification (NCBI taxonomy): domain Bacteria; phylum Candidatus Abawacaibacteriota; species Candidatus Abawacabacteria bacterium. Next base: position 172,214 of record JACQZO010000002.1, read on the forward strand.
TCGTCGTGGTGAAAAGTTTCGTTCAATTTTGGCTCAACATCGTGAAGGCCAAATTTCTGAGACTGAAAAGCTGGAGTCCAATCTCTATGACACTAGAAGAATTCAAAGCAAATTGTTAGATGAGTCTATTGGTAAAGGCGATTCACAATCTTTAATGGCTCGGGCCCGTATTTTGGCTTCACGTGGCGCCTTGGATTTGGATAAAATAATGGAGAATGGGAAAAGTTTGCGAGATAATATCAAATCATTGGAACTGGCTAATGGTGTGCGTGAAGAAGAGGCGGATTCAGCCCTGGAGCGTATGCAAGAAACTAATCTTGCTGCTATTGCCAATAAGAAAGGCAAAAAAGCACAAGAAATTAGTACTACCGGTGAAACTGGTAAGAACTTAGAAAATGTTATCAATGCTAGAGAAAGACAACAGGTGCCAGAATTTATGGGACTTATTTCCAAGGCATTAGCTTCTGGGCGTGTATCTAACAAGAGAAGAGTGGTGAATGATGATGGCACTATTTCATGGGTGAAGCGTCGTGATGGTACTGATGATGAAGGTACTGGCTTAGCTTTTCAACAGCTTTTATTGGCGCTGGCAGACAATATGAATATTTCTGCTGATGACTGGCGATTAATGAATAAAGAAGTCGCTGGGCAATCCATGAGTATGTTCGGTGTACAGTTAAAAGATAAGGGTATATTTAACAATTATATTCAGGGCAAAGATGGCCGCGGTGGTGTTTTTGGTGCGGCTAAGAGATTAGGTTTTTTTGCCAATCATGATACCTACGCAGAAGCGATGCAATCGGATGAAAGAGATGAAGTTGCAAAAATTATGGGTCATTTGGCTACAGAAGGTGCCTATCAAGGCCGTGCTCTCGAGGATATTGCAGAAGGACAAGCATTACTACGCAGTACTAGAGATACTCATGCTGAAAAGGTGGGTACTATTAAATTGGATGGTGACGATGACCGCGTACGTCACTTTGTGAAACAAATGGACGCTCAAAAGTTAGGTGATGCAATTAATGCTAGTGTGACTAGCTCACCACAAATGGTGGTGAAAGCGATGGAAGGATTAATTCAAAATATAGTGAAAGCTCGTACGCCTGAAGCAAAACAATATCATGAAGTACAATTGAATGCGACCATGGAACATTTAGCTAAAATTACTACTACTCAAGCACAAATTGATCAATTAGCTCCATTAATTGAGACAGCCTTGGGCAAGAAGCTGGCTTCTAATACGGACGACGAATTTAAGGGTCTATTTGGTTCATTGGCTGCCGATGGCTCAGTGCAATTAAACACCACAGGGCAGAATTATGTGGATCAATTTAAAACGCATGTCCTTGCTGAGGCGAAAAAGAGAAGAGAGGAGCTTGAAGCTGACAAAGAACGTGTGCGTGCTAGAATACAGGCTGAAGAACAAGAAAAAGTACGCCAGCGTGCGGCCGCAGGGCAACCACCTCAAAATCCTCCTGCAAACCCACCTGTTAATCCGCCGGCACCACCAGCAGCTAATCCTTAATCGTTATGATTAATACCATTCTCACATTCTTGTGGACATTGGCCATGGACCTATGGTGGGCTCTAACTACTGCGTGGCAGAGAATAGTGAGCTTGTTCTAGAAAAGCTAAAATCTAGAATCTAAATTATAGATTTTGAAAAAATCCAGGAAACATTACAGAAGTGCCTGTAAGCAGTTCGTGAGTTATTATTATCTCATCTAGATTTTGGCTTTTAGATTCTAGATTTCTGTAGCTAATCCATGCTATAATTTAGAGATAACCCCCAAACCCCCTTTATGGCACAATTCAAAGTACCGCAAAATGTTCAAAGAGCGGATACAATTGTCGGTCCACTGACTATGTCAGGTTTGATCATTGCAGTAGTGGGATTTGGCTTTGCCTACATGCTGTACTTGCTTCTGGAGCAACCAGTAAGCACCATTCTGGTAGTCTTTATAGTTGCCATCACAGCTGCTTTTGCTTTGGTCCGCATTCATGATATGAGTTTTGCCCAATTTGTTGGTGTGATAACTCTCTATATGCTTAAACCTCGTTTACGCGTTTGGGAAAAGGGTAGTGGGGATGTGTCGTTGGCTGATCGGATGGATACCGCTCCAGTAAAGGTAGCAAAAAAAGAAGTGGAAAAAACAAAGACTGAACCAGTGAAACAATTTGCTAGCCTCAAAGAGCTTACTCAGGTGCTAGACACCGATGGTCTATCTGACATCGATGAAGCTGAAGATCAGGATTTAGTTCATACCGCATTTCACGTTAATAAAAAGAAATAGTTATGCCAGTGAATCAACGCAAAGGAAATGTCGAAGCAAGTACCCAAACTCATCTCAAGATAGCTGAGATCAAGGATAATACTATCGTGCTTAAAGATGGTAGTGTCCGAGCTGTACTCTCAGTCTCAAGCGTGAATTTTGAACTATTATCTGAACAAGAGCAAAATTCTATTATTTATTCTTATCAGAGTTTTTTGAATTCTTTGGACTTTCCTATTCAAATCGTGATTCGTTCCAAAAGGCTTGATATTGAAGGCTATTTGACTCGTATGACCGAAATTGCCAATAAACAATCCGATACCCGACTGAAACAGCAAACGTTTGATTACATCGATTTCGTGGCTAGTTTCGTAGAATATTCAGATATTATGGAAAAGGATTTTTATATAGTAGTGCCTCATGAGCCTGACCGAAGCAAAGGATCAAATTTCTTTCAACGTTTCATGCAAAAACTCAATCCTTCAGACAATGGTCTTGAGTATAAGATTCGTAAGCAGGAGTTCTCTGTATTGCGCAAAACCTTGAACCAAAGAGCTAATTCAGTAGTAAATGCGCTCTCTTCAGCTGGTATCTATGTGAAACGGCTTAATACGCATGAGTTGATTCAAATGCTTTATGAAGTTCACAATCCTCTTAATTCTCAAGGACAAAAAGTAGAAAATCTGCTTCAATTGAATTTGTTCGATTTCCCTAAAGCTGCTGGCCAAACTGAAAATGAATAATTCTAATACTTCACAAAAATCTGGTTTTCTAGCAAGAATAAAAGGATCATTTCAGGATCTGAAGAGTATGTTTGGTGGTAAAAGAGCACCAGTTCCTGCTCAACCCGCAATCACGCCAGAAAAAATTGCTACTACCACTCAGGTTGAGATGACCAAATCCGAGCGCAAAGGCCGTGGCGTATTAGAAAAACGATTTTCTTTTTTGAATCGTGGTGCTGCTGCTCCAGATGCCGAAAAAAAATCCAGTGAACAGAAGCGTCTTGATGAAGCACAGAAGCTTTATGAGGCTGGGCTTGCTTCAGTAAAAGATCTGATTGCCCCTTCTAGCATGAAAGTCGACTATGACAAGTTGATGATTAATGATGTCTATGCCCGTACCTACGTTGTGTTTTCTTATCCCCGTTATTTAGATACCAACTGGCTTTCACCAGTGATCAATTTGGAGGCCACCATGGATATTTCCATGTTTATTTATCCCATTCAATCTGCTGACATCTTGCACAGTCTACAAAACAAAGTGGGCCAAATGGAATCTGCTATTCGTATCCAACAAGAAAGAGGTCAAGCTCGCGATCCCGCTTTGGAAGCTGCTCTTGCTGATGCCGAAGAATTGCGCGATCGCATTTCTACTGGTATTGAAAAGTTCTTTCAATTCGGTCTTTATTTCACTATTTATACTAATAGCGAAAAACAATTAACTAATCTGGGTAAGCAATTGGAGGCTATTTTAGGAGGTAAGCTCTTAGTGATTAAATCTATCCAAGCCAGAACTGAGCAAGCATTTCATTCTACTATGCCGTATGCAACTGATGAGCTGTATGTGGTCAGAAATATGAATACTGAGCCATTATCTAGCTCATTTCCTTTCACTTCATCTGAACTGACATCTGATCAAGGTATCCTCTATGGTATCAATCGTCACAATAATTCATTGATCATCTTTGATCGTTTCAGCTTACCAAATGCAAATTCAGTAGTATTTGCTACTTCTGGCGCAGGTAAATCCTATGCGGTGAAATTAGAGGTATTGCGCAGCTTGATGTTGGGGACTGATGTCATTGTTATCGATCCGGAGAATGAATATAAAGCGCTTTGTGATATGGTCGGTGGTACATATATGGACGTATCGCTGAATGCCGATCGTCGTATCAATCCTTTTGACTTGCCCTTGCCTTATGAAGGGAAAGAAGAGCAGCCAGGAGATTTACTACGCACTGCCATTATCACCCTCAAGGGATTAATGAAACTGATGTTAGGTAATTTGAGCGCCCGTGAAGAGGGCCTTATGGATCAGGCCTTATTAGATACCTATGCTCTCAAGGGCATCACTATGGATACAGTAAATCCAGGTACCATTCCACCACCAACAATGGAGGATCTCTATGATGTATTACAAGATACTAAGGGGGGAGAAGATTTGGCTCAGCGATTGAAACAGTATACTGCAGGTATTTTTGCCGGTATTTTTAATCGGCTCACCAATGTTGATCTCAAAAGTGGCTTAGTAGTGTTTAGTATCCGTGACCTAGATGAAGTGCTTCGTCCCACGGCTATGTATATTATTTTGAACTATATTTGGAATATGGTGCGAAGCAAGCTGAAGCGCCGTTTACTGGTGATTGATGAGGCCTGGACTATGGTACAGCATGATGATGCGGCCCGTTTTGTCTATGGATTGGTGAAACGTGCCCGTAAATACTATTTAGGTGTGACCAATATTACTCAAGATGTGGAAGATTTCTTGGCGAAAGATTTTGGTAAGTCCATTATCACCAACTCTGCTATGCAGATTCTGCTGAAACAAGCTCCGTCTGCCGTACCCGGTCTCAGTAAAATCTTCAACCTTACTGAAGGGGAGCAATATTATTTACTCAATTCAGTACAAGGAGAAGGGATATTTTTTGCTGGTAGAAAACATGTGGCCATTCAAGTCATCGCTTCTGCTGCAGAACACCGAGTAATTACCACTAACCCGGAAGAATTGCTGCAAATGCGCACTCAGGCGGAAAACTTTGATACAAAATAATATCAACACAGAAGATAGGGAGAAGATGCTGAATTTTATCGTAATGTATGTTAGATAGAGAAGATCCTATACAACCCGGCAATGCTGAGGGCAATGATGTAGCAGAGGTAACTACAGTGACCAAGGCTACGGTAACTCGGGAAACAACAGAGAAGGTTATTTATCGTAATTCGGATAATGATGGTTCAGGATCCAGTTCTAGCTCGACAACAAATAATAACAATACAGGCAGTAGTGGTAATGGTGAATCTTCAAATAGTAGTGGATCGGATACTCAAGGTGGTGGTCAATCTAATACCTCTGCTAAAGATCAAACAGATAGTAGGGGAATGCCCAGTTCTGGTAGTGGTGAGAGTAATAGTACCGGTGGCGAAAGTGGCGCAGCCGAGACGTCAGGAGCTGATGATAACAATTCAACTGGGCAAAGTAATACAACAGCCAAGCCAAGTGGAGATAATGAAGAAAATAAAAAGGGCAGCGAAAAGGCTGCAGATGATGAAGACAAAAAGGCTGGAGATGAAGCAGACGCCGACAAAACTGCATCTGGAGAAAAAGCTCCTGAAGGTGCAGAGCAGGATACCGCGAAGACTGAGCAGCCTGTAGATGGGCAGCCTCCAGCAACTGATGCTCAAACTGCTGTTTCACCAGAAAGTAGCCCAAATGTGCCGGCTAATGCTCAACCAGTTCCGCCTCAACCAATTCAAGCAACGCCAGCTCAACCGGCTGGGATTAAGCCAGGAGAAAGCGTAAAGCGACCAGACTTGGCGCCCGGCACTAGTACTAGCAACCGACCTGCGAATGTTCGAACTGGTAGAATAGCCAATGAGTCTAATAAGGCCGCATCAGGAAGACCAGATAGTGGCATTGCTAATAGAGCAGGGCAATCAGAAAAACGTGATGCCAAGAGTCAATCTGGTGATAGTGATGAAGGGACAAATAATGCCAAAGCAGGAGCAGAACATTCAAAGAGTTCCTCTGCAGCATCATCTGCAATCAAAGAAAAATCAACAGGGAACGCTGCTAAAGGTGTAGGTAAAGCAGATGTTCGCCGAGCAGCTATTCAGAAAACGGTAGGTACTGCTATTGATAAAGCAGGAAAAGTTCTAGGCCTAAATAAAGTACAAAATGAGTTCCTGAAACATCTGGCATTTTTGCTGATATGGTTATTTTTGGGTGTCACTGGTATTGGTATCATACTTTTCGTGATCCATGTTTTTTATTTAATTTATTGGATATTTAGCAAGGGTAGATATAAAGAATTGAAAGGCTTGGTAGCACTCTTTTTTGTCATTAGTTTGGGGGGCATGTTTGTCCAATTACTGGTTGTTACTACAGGAGCAACTATAATTGCCTGTCAGATTGGCCAGTCGCGTATCCCTTTTGGTGTGCCTATTGGCTATACGGGGAGAATAGGTTCAGTATTTAACGCTGACTGGGGTGCTTTTGCTGAGGTATGCAGTAAAATAAACCTATTGGGAGCTGGAGTAGGTAGTGGCGCTTCTTCATCGGCTAATGCTGGGGGTAGGGGAGGTGCTACGCGCTCAATTGCCTTACAAGATCCTGTTGGGGCTGTGCTTATCCAGAGCACCATGCCATCATCAGAACCACCGGTGATTCAAGGAACATTATTAACCAGGCCGCAAGCTCTACCAGCTGGATTTGCGACGCAAACAAATAGAGCAGGGTATGTGAGTCCGGCTCATTGCCGTCTGGGAGATTTGCCTTACAGTGACCGATCCGCTCTGAAGCGAGTACGCTTGCCCAATGGTCAGGACACGATTATTACTTTACCCATTCATCAAACGGTAGAATGTATTGAAAATTACTCGAGTCGAACAACAGTGCGTTCTGTACATACTGGTAAAATAATTCGTTTAGTCTATGGTGACAGCCTCCTAGGGGACAATATTACCATCGAGTACCCTAATGGGTTAAAAGTTTCTTATTACCATGTGGCGCTCTTGCCGACGCTCACTTTGGGAAAAACGGTTAATGCCGGTGAACAGATCGGTACGCTCGCTCAAACAGGACAAAATACTTTTAAAGGTGTAAAAATGCGCTTTGAGCTTAAGTCTACTGATGGTTCATGGCAACCCTTTGATCCTATCAATCAAAGCAATATGGATGCGAGCATTTTGACTACCTTTCCCTGTAGTGATGATGCTACAAAGAAATGTTTGTTACTATAAAGTGCATACAGCAAAGATCAAAGTGTAGAGTCTGATACTTTGCTCTTTGTACTTCATCATGTCTACTGAATATGTTATTGTGCGCCTGTGCATCCATCTCTTTAAATTTTGCTCAATATGGCTTCAGAAACAAATTCTTCTCAGAAAAAGGGAATACCCTCATGGGTTTGGGTAGTGTCTCCACTAGTAATTGTAGTAGTAGTATTTGGCTATTTGCGTCTTTTTTCGCCCAGTGTATTAGCTGATTTTGCTAAGTGCCTTACTGAGAAGAAAGCTGTGTTTTATGGTATGTATGACTGTCCTCATTGTCTGACCCAAAAACGAGACTTTGGTCGAGCTATGGAATTTATCAATTATGTAGAGTGTAAAATGCCTAATGGGACTTGGGCTGATGTCTGTAAACAAGAAAATATCACCGCTACACCAACTTGGAAATTTGATGGCAAAGATCCTGTGACTGGCCGTCAAAGCTTACAATATTTAGCTGAAAAGACAGGTTGTCCTTTACCAGAAGGTGTTGAGCAGACTGGTAAAGTAGCTAATAATTTGACTACTGAGGGCCAAACTCAAGTGACCATTCAACCCACTGCTAGTCCAACTAAATAGTTTTTATGGGGCGTAAGCTGCTAACGACTTTTAGTGTAATTACAATCTATGCAGTAATTAGTGGTGTTATCCTTGCTTTTGCTCAAGGGTACACCGTTGATTTGCAGTCGCAACAGGTGCTCAGGACTGGAGTATTAGAAATCAGCACTTTTCCAAGCGATTCTCAGGTAATGATTGATAATATTTCGGTACAGAGCACTACACCGGTTTCCTTGTCTCATTATTTGCCGCAAAACTATACAGTACAGCTAAGTCTGCCAGGCTATAAATCTATGCAAATAAAAGCACCAGTGAAAGCACAATTGGTCACCCGATTAAGAGAAATTCCCTTATGGCCCGAAAAGGAAAGTTGGCAAACTAAGGAGATGTCGGATCCCATTCTCTCGCTCCAAACCTTAACTGAAAGTGGGCTTTTGATGTTGCGTTTTCCTCGAGAAATTGCTTGGTGGCAAGTAAATAATAAAACGTTGGAAAAAGTAATTGCTTTGCCTGTTACTGAAATCGAGTATCCTTTATGTACTACTGATGGGACAGCCTGCTTGATAGTGGGAGATAATCGCAGTGTGTTAGTAAATTTAGTAAATAAAGATTTCACTGTCTTTAAGCAAGGTATATCCACAACTAATACTGCTCAATTTTTCCGATTTCATGCAGATTATTATCTGCTTGCTGAGGATGAGTATGGAGTTACCTTAAAAAAACTTACTGCTGAGGGTACATTGCTCGATCAATTCACCATGACAGATATTCATACGTTTCAACTACAAGGCCAAGAACTTTGGTACATTGAGGCTGATAGATTGTATAGCCGGTCTTTGATCAGTGGCCAAAAAGAACTGATCACGACTATTGGTGATAAAAGTATTGATAAATTAGTAATTAACGATAACTATATTGCCTGGCATTCTTTGGACGGTCAGGTGTCTTTGTTCAATAGAATTACCAAAACCATAGCGAATACCTGGCGAGATGGTCGCTTGTTTGCTAGTGCCAATCAGATTTTAGTTGTCAGTGAGGCAAAAGTCTGGAATATCAATGCGGAAGGCATTCAGTTTATTGGTCAAGCTCCAAGTAACATTTTAGTGGCCCAACTGTATGGTAATTTTACTTGGTTGGCGCAGCAGGCTGATGGTAAATTAGCATACATTATGCTTGCGCCAGCGAATATTTATAGTATCTCGGAAAGTAGCCTCAATAATATTGTATTGCCCTATGAAGCCTTAATTAAATGGCAAGACCGCAATCTTTATTATCATGTATTTCCTAAGAAAACATGGTTGGGTCTAGAGTAGTTTCGCCAGGTTCTTTGTTAGCTGCTTACTAATGGACCTGTTGGATTGATTACACCGGTATCTGGAGCTGTGTTGTGAGCTGGATCAGGATATATTTGTTTTGAGCGAATAATCAGTCGCTTAAGGCTAGTTCCTATCGGTGTACAGGTCATTAAGGTCATAATGGAAGGATACTCATTACCACTTTGTTGTAATACCCAGGTATCTTGTGGGGCAACTACCTTAATATCATATACTTGATAAATAAACTTTTTATTTTCCCAATAAATAGTTACTTTATCTCCCACCACTAACTCTTCCGCAAGTGCAAGCACATTGTTGTAATTACTATTTACCCAAACATAATTAGAACTATGTCCAGTAAAGAAGGCATTGCCAATTTGGCCTGGTTCTGCTGTTCCAGGATAATGCACTATGCCATGAAGCAGGGCGTCTTGAATGTCTTGTTCCAAGCCAGAAAAATCTTGCTTGAGTAATTTATCATCAGCAACTTGGACAATCGGTACGTTTTTACCAATCTTCCCGATAATAACGCGATTGTCACTTGGTGTTACCTCGTAGTTGTGAAAATTAATTACTTCTTTACGTAAGGTAAAGCTTTCTTCGACACTGTTCGTGGCCGCTTGAGCTACCTGAGTGGTACTTACGGTAGCGGAAGTAGGGGCTTTCTGTAATGATTTGAGTATTTCCTTTTTGGGGTCCTTCACACCCGATTGTTTCTCCCGGAAGTAATCGTACTTTTGTTTGTAAGCAGGAAAGTTAAGGCTCACTTGTATTACTCCGAAGATAAGCAGGGTAGTAACAATAAAACGAGTGGTTAATTTGGTTCCATTCCATACTTTTTGGAAAAGAGTGGATGAATCCTCTGCGCTACTTTGAAATTGAGCAATAGGATGGGTAACTGAACCAATGCCGAAATTGTTGATAATTGGGCTACTGGTACGCAAATTATTCTGTTGAAAAAAGTCTCGTAAATCCATAGAAAATGATTCTTTCTATTATAGAACACTTTGAGCTTTTTGAATAGAGGAAATTCCCCGGATCTGAGTCCGGGGTGGGAGCAATTAGACTTGCACAATTACTGGCACAATCATCGGCTCACGTTCAGTCTTCCTAAATAGATGTTGTTGTAAACTATTTTGAATAAGTCCCTTTAGTTCAGCAACATTTTGGGGATATAATTTGGGTGCATGCTGATTAAACGTATCTCTGACAATGTTTTTTGCTTCATTGATCAAAATATCTGCACCACGAACATAGATGAATCCACGAGTAAGGATTTCAGGTTCGCCTCGTAATTGCGGTTTTTGGCGATCGCATGTTAGTACCACGGTTACGATACCTTCTTGGGAAAGAATATGTCTTTCCTGAAGTACGTCTTCACTAACATCACCCATACCGAGACCATCAATAGCTACTAAGCCATGAGGAGCTTTCGGTTTTAGGACATTCACGTTTCCTTGCATATCAAACTCCATGATAGTGCCATTGTCAGGAATAATAATGTGCTTCTTATCATAGCCCACTTTTTCGGCAATTTCCGCATGTCGGCAAAGGAGATGGTGATTTCCTTCAATTGGGATGAAATACTTTGGCTGTAAAATACGGAGTAAAAGTTTAGTATCACCAGCTTTAGCATGTCCACCCGCGTGTACTTCCATCATCCTGTAATTGATAGCTTTCGCTCCTAGGCGGTATAATTTGTCCATTAACTGAGCAACACTTTGCTCATTACCAGGAATAATAGAAGATGAAAATATTACGGTATCACCAGGTTGAATTTGTACGAATCGGTGCTCACCTTTGGCGGCTCTAAGTAAGGCAGCATTCTTTTCACCTTGGGCGCCAGTAAGAATAATAATTACCTGTTCAGGACGTAATCTATTAGCTTCTTGAGTAGTAATGATGGTATGCGGGGCAATTTTCATATACTTAAGATTGCGCGCGATAGCAATGTTATTCACCATGGTGCGACCAATAACCACTACTTTGCGTCCATATTGTTCTGCAAGACTGATTACTTGTTGAATGCGTTCTAAATTGGAAGCAATAATACCAGCAATGATTCGTCCCTTAGCCTTGAAAAAAATACTTTCAATTGGATCTTTGACGGCACTCTCAGAAGTTTGAAAGCCATCTTGAGCGGCATTGGTGCTATCACAAAATGCTGCCAACACACCTTTTTCACTTAAACGAGCAATTTTACCGAAATCAATTACTTCATCATTGACTGGCGTTAAGTCAACTTTCCAGTCGCCAGTGTGAACAAGGTTGCCTACAGGAGTACCGATGACAATACCCATTGAGCCAGGAATACTATGATTTACACGGAAGAAATCGATAGTGAAATTTCCTAAACGAAGAGTATCTTCAGTTTTTACTGTATTAATATTTAAACTTTGGCGAGTATCCTCTTGGCGTTTTTTGATCAGGGCTGCTGTCATTTCACTACAGTATATAGGAATATTGGCGCCGAGACGGGGCATGACATGAGGTATACCACCAATATGATCTAAATGACCATGGGTAACGATCACGGCTTTGATATTCTGTTCTTTTCCTTTGAAATAGCTGTAATCAGCCACACAGTAATTGATACCGTGCATATTTTCATCAGGAAATTGTAAGCCCATATCAACAATAATTGCTTCATTACCATATTCGAAAGCAATAGAATTTTTGCCTACTTCTTCTAAACCACCAAGAGTAATAACTCGTAATTTATGAGCTTCCAATTGGGGAATCGGTAATTGTTTTTGAGCAGAGTGTGGGGCATTGGCATTGAATTGACGCTGTGGTTGTTGATTGCCAAAATGTCTTCTAGGTTGTTGGTGCCGTTGCGACTGATGGCGATTGGAACCTGAGTGTTGACCTGGCTGTTGATGGCCATGCTTCGGTGCTGCTGGTTGTTGATTGTGAGTAGGTTGCTGACTTTGAGCTGGACGACTAGATTGTTGATGAGTAGGTGTCGGAGTCTGGCTAGCTGTTGGGGTAGAATTTGGTTTTGGTTGTTGTGGAGAAGAGTTTTTGTCTTTTAACCACGATGTGAAAAGGTTCATAATTGAATGAATTAAATTGTAAAACTAAAAATAATAAAAATAGAAATAAGGAACAAATAATAAAAAATTGGAAACAAAACTGATTAATAACTAAACGCTGTTGTGAATAGCACGAATTTAAAGAGGGAGAAGCTCTCTAATAAAGTAATAATGATAAAACGAATATTTGAGGAGAAAAGGGTAAAAAAATAAAATCACACAATTGCTGTACGCTATGCGTACAAATGAAAGCCAAGGTAATTAGGATGCGGGTCGCGTATTTATGGTCAAATCCTCAACTTATTGTTGTCTGTGTAAAAGGTTCTATTCGCCACATCAACTCAAGTATACCATTTTTGCTACTCAGGGACAATGAGAGAATCTAGCAGTAGCAATCTAAAGTCCAGCTTTGTGGCTCAGAGGAGCTGTGGCAATCAGTTCAAATATGAGAAAGATAGCAATGCTTTTAGCATGAAAATATTCAGGATATTGAGCTAAAAAGGTTTCATTGGCTATTGGTTCATACATTTGTTTGATAGTAAAGTCATTAGCAGCAAAGGCTGCACTGTAGGTACCGATGCTGCGATGATAATAATTTGTCTCAGGTCCTTCTGGCCACAACTGTTTTTTACTGACCTTTCGCGCTTGGAAATAACTTTTTAGCTGAAAGTAAGCCCACTTTTGATTTATTCTACCTAGTAGTCCGCGGCGGAATTTACCAACTGGCGGTGTGAAGCAAGGATGAAGAACTGTGATCAAAAGGCGACCTTCTGGCTTGAGTACCCGGCGACTTTCTGCAAGCATGCCAGTGATGTCGAGCATGTCCATAGCAACCAAATTGCAGGTAATAATATCAAAGAAATCACTTTCATACGGGAATTGTTCAGTCGCATCATGTACTGCATAAGTTATGTGCTTGTCAGAAAAGGATTGCTTGGCTAGGGTGATCATTTGGGGACCATCAAAAGCCCATACTGAAGCCCCATTGTTGGCTAATTCTTTAGCAAAAAAGCCGTTGCCACAGCCAATATCCAATACCAGCTTTTTTTGCCACTTTTTTTCTAGCCCTAATAGAGCGGGGTAAAGTAGTTCAGTGCGTAATTTATCAGCTCGGCTATCCACAAATTGATGATAGTGCCAGGCAGCTTTATCCCAATTAGTCCAGTCTTGTGACATATGAAATGATTTTGATATGCTAAAACTACTAGAGCTTACAATTTCTGACTAGTATTTAGTAATGATTTTTTATGAAAATTTATTTAGGCTACGATCATGCAGGGCAGGCTCTCAAAGATATGGTTTATGAAGTTGCTAATGAAATGCAAGTAGACATAGAAGATTTAGGATCACATGGCGACCTGCAAGATGATTATCCAGATTTTGCTGTCGATGTAGCAGAAAAAGTAGCAAAAGATCCTGCTACCAAAGGTGTTTTAATTTGTGGTGCAGGTGCAGGTATGGCTATTGCTGCAAATAAAGTGCCAGGAGTGCGGGCAGCCTTTGCTAATAATGTTGAGATTGCCCGCTTGATCAGGGCTCATAATGATGCCAATATCCTTACCCTAGGAGGGAGAATGACTGATGGGGGAACAGCAAAGGCAATAATCAAAACTTTCTTAACCACTGATTTTGAAGGTGGACGGCATGAAAGACGTGTGAATAAAATCTCTGCCTTAGAACAAAAAGTATGATTGAAATAGCAGCTTCATTGCAGGCAGCAAATCCATTGGATATAGCTGCCGAATTAACCTCCATTGAAGGCTTGGTAGATCGTCTTCATTTGGATATCATGGATGGTCATATGGTACCCAATTTGGCGTTGAGTACTGATCTTGTGCGGGCCATACCCGATACCTGGCAAAGAGATTTACATTTGATGGTAGAAAAACCAGATGTTGTTGCTGAATGGTTAGATCTTCGTGCCGGAGATACATTGTACTTTCATCCGTATGCAATATCTTCGCCTGAAAAGTTGGTAAGTAGTCTTACGGACAGAGGAGTAATCCCAGGTTTTGCCATAAACTTGGAATATGATCTTCCTGCTAATTTTGCAACATTAGCCTTAGTGGATCATTTCTTAGTAATGGGAATAACACCTGGATTTAGTGGTAAACATATGGATGAAAAAACTACAAGCCGAATACAGTGGCTACGTGAACGTTTCCCTCAAGCAACCATTGCTGTCGATGGGGGAGTAAATGATAAAAATGCGCTAAATCTTATTAGGGTAGGAGCAAATATCTTGGTTGTCGGATCTTACTTGTTTAGTACAGCTGACAGAAAAGTCGCAATAGACCATATACGAGATATTAGTCTTTAGGATAAGGCAGCTTGAACTACACTTCGCATTTCGCACTTCGAACTTCGCATTCCTTGTGCTAGTATTGCCGCGCTTTCGTCCTTCAACTGCCATCCTGTTTACTGCAAGATAGCACTCAGAATTACTTTACAAATCTTTTTATGTCTACCAAAGATGATTCCCACATAGAACGCATGCGCCATAGTGCAGCACATGTACTAGCAATGGCTATTATGGAAATGTTCCCAGATGGTAAATTGGCTATTGGTCCTACCGTTGAACATGGATTTTATTATGATGTGGACTTACCGCGCACTTTAATTCCTGAAGATTTGGAATTGCTGGAAGAAAAAATGAAAAAGTATATTGCCATGGCTTTGCCTTTTGAGCATTACTTTGAACCTAAAGATAAGGCAATAGAGTTTTTGAAAAAAATCAATCAAGAATACAAAGTGGAAATGGCCGAAGCGCTTCCAGTCAGCGAAATTTCTTTTTATAAAAATGGCTCAGTATTTGTCGATATGTGTGAGGGGCCGCATGTAGAGAGTACTAAGGAAATTGGTGCTTTTAAGCTTACCAAGATAGCTGGTGCTTATTGGCGTGGCGATGAAAAAAATAAAATGTTGCAACGTATCTATGGGGTTTGTTTCGAAACTAAACAAGAATTGGATAAATATCTCACGCAACAAGAAGAGGCAAAAAAACGTGATCATCGTCTCTTGGGTCAACAGTTAAAACTATTTACTTCCTCTGTGCTCGTAGGTGCGGGGCTTCCTCTTTTGCAACCAAAGGGAGCTATTATTCGTAGAGAATTAGAAGAATATCTTTGGGCATTACATAAAGATAAAGGCTATATGCGGGTGTGGACGCCTCATATTGCTAAGCATGATTTGTATGTTACCTCAGGTCATGCCGAAAAATTTGGCGATGAGCTATTTCGTGTTAAGGGCAAAGAAGAGGATTTCATTATGAAGCCCATGAATTGTCCTCATCACATGCAAATCTTTGCTGATAATCAATTTTCGTATCGTGATATGCCGATTCGTTATTTTGAACCTGCTACAGTCTATCGTGATGAAAAATCGGGTCAATTGGGGGGACTGACTCGTGTCCGCGCCATTACCCAAGATGATGGCCATCTTTTCTGTCGAGTATCCCAAATTGGCCAAGAAATTAAAACTATCGCAACCATTATCAAAGAATTCTATACCACTATGGGTATGATGGAGGGCTACTGGGTACGTCTGTCCATTCGAGATAATGAACATAAAGAAAAGTATTTAGGATCAGACGAAATTTGGAACACTGCTGAAGGGGCCTTGAAACAAGTCTGTGAAGAAGAAAGGTTGCCTTACAAAGTTGGTGAAGGAGAAGCTGCTTTCTATGGACCCAAGCTAGATTTCATGTTTAAAGATGCCATCGGTCGTGAATGGCAACTAGCTACTATTCAGTGTGATTTTAACTTGCCGATCCGTTTTGACTTGAGTTTTACGAATGAAAATGGTGAAAAAGAACGCCCGGTAGTAATTCATCGCGCAATTTCTGGTTCCTTGGAACGTTTTATGGGGGTAATGATTGAACATTTTGCCGGTGCTTTTCCTACATGGTTGGCGCCACTACAGGTGCAAATTATTCCCATTGCCGAAACTCACCATGTGTGTGCGCAAAAAGTCGCTAGTGAGTTAAGCAAAGCAAATATCCGTGTGGCTATTGATGATCGCAATGAAAGCCTAGGTAAACGTATTCGTGAAGCAGAAATGCACAAGATTCCTTATATGCTAGTAATTGGTGATAAAGAAATGGAACAAGAAAGTGTGGCGGTACGTAACTTTCACACTAAAAAACAAGAAGTAATGAAAGTTGTGGACTTTCAAGCAAGGCTTGCTGCGGAAATTATCAGTCGACAACTAACCTACTAATGCGAAGTTCGTAATTCGAAGTGCGAAATAAGGCTCAACCAGCCACTTCGCATTTCGCACTGTTAACTTCGCATTAATTAGCTTGTTTGTTCTACAATCCCATAGCCTAAGTCAATCAATCTAAAGGACATTGCTGCTTCTGATACACCAAAGTAACGGGCCATTTCGCCTAGATTATTCCCTGCTTGATAAAGTGCTCTCACTGTGGATTCAGGCATCATAATTTGGGCCGCAAATTGACTGGCTTGAGTATGTGAGTGATTATGTTTCCCTTCTTCATCAATGCAACATTCATAAGTATTAATATTTTCTTCCTTTTCTAAGCCATATTGATGAGAAAAAAAATGACCTAGCTCATGAGCGACTAGAAAACGTTGATGTTCTCTAGGCTCATGTCCATTAACACAAATCGTCCAGCTTTTATGGTGTTTAGTTAATTTGCTTCCTTGATGAGGCTTTGGGCAATGCACGTTAAATACCTTGATATTCAATTGCTGGCATAGAGCGAGTACATCAAATTCACCTTGAGCATAGAGCTCTAGAATGATGCGTTCCGCTTCTTCTTGTAGTGGCTTTGCTAAGGCTTGCATAGAGAAGTTGGTGAAAGCTGATTTCACTATAGCATGCTGGGGCTATTGAGCAAGAAGATAGCTAAATTAGCTCAAAAAGCCTCTTCTTTTCATCACCAAAGAGTCAGAAAATATTCGCCGAATGTAATAATATTGTTTAGTACGGCTTTTATTTCCCTCTACCTGCTGTTTTGCGAATAGTGGTCTTAGGGACGGATCGAGTTGCTTGATTGAACTTTTTCCCACTATTTTTAGTACTAGCCTTAGGAGTGGTAGTCTTTACTTCTTTACTACCCACTTTTTTACTCGTTGTTTTTGCCTTTTTCTCAACCTTTATCTCTTCTTTGACTAGGCTGAATTTGGGTGTTTCTAAACTAAAACCGGGTCTACCAAATGCTAATCCGGTAATACCATATTTGTTTGCTGGAGCCGAATCAGAAGATTTCTTCTTTGGCATAAGATAGAGATAAAGAAGTCAGATCCTTTATAGCATGAATTATATGAACCGGCCAACTGGGGATGCTTATCTTGTTTCTAAGGATACCAAGGGTGACTTGCGAGTTCGAACCGTTAACTTTCTGGCAATATCAGGCCAGCTGTGGAATTGAGTGTCTCTGCCATTCTTAGGCTTATTAAGAAAATGACGATGACGATGAAAGACTGCTTCATGCAAATCTTTAGCAAGTTGATATAATTCTCGAGCCGAAGGATGGGTCGGTTGTGTGTTGGGGGCTTGGACTATACCGAAGTGAATCAATCCATGCATTAATAATGCACCCACAGCATTTTTATCAGCGATATCCAAAGTGTCACGATAACGTTGCTGTTGTACGACTAGCCTTAAATCATAATATTCAGGATTAGAGACAAATCCACCAGCATGAGGATCAATAATGTCTTCATAATGTCGCAAGCTAGCATCACCAATAAAACCACGGAGATTAGCATTCAAAAATATATTATCGGGCCGCAAGTCATGGCACATCAGATGATTACTATGTAGCCAATCTAATGTTGCCGCGAGTTGACGCATGATTTCAAACCAGGCCACGGCGTTGATGCTGTGGTTCTCAAATGCTTCTTGTAAATTGAGTGGCATAGATTCAGGGCCGGGAATATATTCATAAAACACTCCTGTCCGGGTAACCAGTAAAGGGGCCACCAGACCATGAGTGTCAAGATCCCTGTTATGTAAACCAATCAAATGTGCTGCATAATCGCGTTCTCTACGAAGTTTTTCCTTACCAAGATCGGAATTGCCCACTTTGTAAGCTGCCGGACAGTATGATTTGCCATCCATAGTAAGCCATACTTTTTGTACTATGCTATCTGTACCATGTTTTAATTCAGGACCATATATTACTTTAACTGTAGCAGTACGGGATTTTAATTCTTGGTAATGGTCACTAGCCTGAATATGTAATACATCAGGAAGTGGCAAATGTTTACTAGGAATTAATTTTACACCAAGCAATTTACTTATTTGTGCTCTAGGGTTCAGGATTTCACTTAATGGTCTTGTGACTTCTTGCAATTCTGTTCGCACTTCTCTTACTAATGCTAACAGTTCTGTTAATTCAGCCGGTGAAAGTTCCACACCTGGACTGACTGCACGAGTAAGTAAACCCCATGATGCATGATCAAGTGAAGCACTCATAAAATAAATAACTGTTTTTACAATCCCTTTCTACCTCTAGCTCCAGAGTTTTGTCCAGAAACTTTTGATCTTTCCCCACATTGTTGTTGGTTGAATAGTTGCTCGAGTGATGGTGTGTGTGGGGGGGATTTTAGTTCCATCAAATGTTGTCGCATATTCTTTTAATTGAGGGGCAAAGTTGGCCCAATGTCTGGCCTCAGCACTTGTGGGCGGGGGAGCAATCTTGGTCATACCTACTATTGGGGATGCTTGAACTGGGGCTTGGCGAAAGCGTCCTAAATTGGGTAGGCGATTGGTAGCTAATTCTACTGGCTCCCCACGCAATAATGAAAATGCGCCTCTTTGCCAACCGGTAATAACTACCTTGCCAGCCTGATTAATAGCAAAAGATATTTTGTCCCCGGTTTTCATATGTTCCTGAATATACCGTGCTCTCCCAGCAAGATTTGCTAATACAATGCTTTGATCTAATGGACCCACTTGATAATTAGGATATGCTTGTTTGAAAATACCTCTTTGCATGTAGCCATAAAGCACCGAGTGCAGGTTCGCGGGAGTTTCAACTGTTATTTCTTCTGGGAAATACAATACGCGAGCATGGGCAAAAGGCATTATGGTGTCTATACCGGGCACTGTAGTATTGGCAATAACAGTTGCTGGACTGGAATAAGCACCATTAATAGTTGAGGTCTGTTGCAAGTGTATCGCTCTTGGTCTACCGCTTGCTGCCCTGCCCATATAAATGCTGGAGATTGAAGTGCGGATCATTGGCATAGCTGCAGGCAAGTGATCAGGATCAATAGTTGCTGATACACCTATGGCATTGAGCGTGTTATCCCCAGGATGGGAAATGGCAGATATTGGGGTTGTTCCCAGGCCTACTGCTCCAGTCAAAGCTGCAGCTGCTGCTAGCGTAGTCCAGCGCGACTTTGTTGTTTGAGGCAGTCTGATCACAACTGCTCTTGAGATTTCCTGAAAAGTAGTTTTAATGCTGGGAGCAGGAGGCGTTTTAAGTGGAGGCAATTGACTAATATTGCTAGGTTTAAGTGAAACCGGTAAGGGTGTCGTCTGCTGTGTCACCAGCTGATTGATACCAAAAACTTCAGTATCTGCTCTCATCTTGGGGGCATCTGGCCCATCTCTGTATAAACGCCAGAAAGTGTCTCTTTCATGCGGAGCCACCTTGGCAATGGCAGCCTTCAATATGCCTATTCTGTTACCAGGATTGTTATCCACATGTTTGCGGATTTTTCTTACAAAGCGATGCATAGCATCTACTGGGCAACTTTTCCGAGCTTTTTCTCGCAATATGCAATGAAATATTCTTTTTTCTGCTGAAGATAGGCCATTAAGGGCAAATTCTCTAATGGCATCTGTTCTAGTAGGATGATGATCGGCAGCCGCAAGTGTGGCATCTGCTAATTTCCCCAAGCTTACTGAGAGCGTACGCCATATAGCTTTGATCGCTGCTTCTAGCTTTTGCACCTCATGTAATAATTCTCTACGTATTGCTCGATTGATGGCAATATCAGTGGTATGAGGCATGGTGGCAAATGCCGATTCAAAAAGCACAGCTCTTGCTGAAGGATTTTGGAGCAATCTATAGGTCAACTCAGCTGCTAGTCCATACACTGCTTTCTTGTGTCCAGCAGTCATCTGTTCTGGCGGCTTAGATTGGCTAAATTGGGGATCGCGCAAGAAGACTCCCTTGGCGCTGGCTAGGTGATAAAGCTTTAGACTCATTTGGCGATCCTTCACTTTACCTAAAAATTGAGTAAGTTCATGAAATAAGTGCCCTTGTCTGTTTCGCTGCTGATGTTCACGCATGAAGGTAAGTACTTCAGCCAAGGCTGCTATTTCATCATCGGCTGTGATGTGAATGTCTTCAAGGCTTAGGGTCTGACACTCATCGAGACTCAAGGCTGCCAAACGCTTTGCCCCATGTTGAGTTAAATAAGTAATGGTCGCTCTTCTTGCTGCAAGGTCTTCTTTAGAAGAAATTTTTAGGCGCGCCAAATCTCTGTTGAGTTGTTCAATCACCGGTTGTGCTCTATACAATTCCAGGGCAGCGGCAAATTGTAATTGGTCAGATTGACCCTTTACTTGGGCTAATACTTGATTAATAGCAGTAACTTTTAGTTTGAGTTCTTGCCATTTTCCTCCCATGGGATCCTCATAGACAGCTGCTGTGAGTGTGCCAGCTTTTACCTGTGCCTGTTTTTCCCTATTGTCAGCGATAACTTTGTTACTATGCATTGCCATGTGATCTAGAAGGCGCTGCTTAGCATAATGTAAGGTATTGATCGGTGCTTGTTCCAGTCTTTGTCTTTCCAATTCATCAACTGCAATCACGACCGTTTCATTACCTAAATAGTAGCCCAATTGCTTTAATATTTTTATGGCATCACTGATATCAGTAGGTACTGCGATGTCCAGAGGTCCTGTCAATTCTCCGGTGGCAGATGCTTTGATCGTGGCCAACTTTTGGGCTAATGCTCGGTAGGTAGTATGTAGTGTTTGTAAAGTTGCAGCGTCTAGGCTTTTTTTCTCAGTATGATAATTGATTACTCTGGCTAGTTGGGGGAGTACTGTGCCATTTCCTAAATCAATAACTTTTTGTGCTTGAGCACGTTTTGCTTTTCTAAATTCGATCGATACAAAATCATATAATTCCTCTTGGGCTAAACCGATAACTGCTTGTTGCAATTGTTGAGCAGTCAAAACACCTTTACTCGCTGCTGCTTCCAGTGGGCGCGTGTGCGTTAATAAACTATCCCGCTTCTTTATTAAGCTCTCAGCTAAGTCTGCAAGCCGTTTCTCAGGCACTACAGAGCGCTGCCTTGGTGTGTAAACCTCACGCAAGTCGCTTGTTTCTAGTTCTATAGCTGGATCTTTTCGTAGTGCTGGTAATGATTCAAAGAAGCCATCATCATCAATATCGTCATGATCGTAGGGTTGATTTGGATCTCGACCATAGACACCAGACGGTCGAGCATCGGCTCGTTCAGGTTGGGGGGCTGATTGTTGAGCTCTTGACGTCAGAACTGTAACTAATTGGGTTCTACCAGTCGAAGGTGAAACGTTGGCTAAATTATGACCATTATCAAGAGTGTCTTTGCGTCGTCCTATGGCAGCAAGCTTTCGCATGTATTGAGTAAATAAATCCAAAGTATCAATAGCATGGATATTCTCATTAGACCATCCCGGTCCTAGGAAAACAGTGGCTTTGATCGCTTACTTATGATGTAATTATGAATTTGCTGAATTTTTCGCCTACTCTACCTTGAGCATGCTACTACTTTTTCTTTTGCTTCTTTTTGGCAATCAACTCCAATGCCTCTTCTAGAGTTGTTTCTTCAATGCTTTTCCCTTTTGGCAAGGAGGCGAAAGTTTTTGTCCCATCAGTAATATAAGGACCAAATCTTCCTTGCATAATTCTTACCGGTTTCTTTGTCTTGGGGCTAATTCCTAACTCCTTAAGTGCGGTGGCTGTTCTTCGACTACTGCTCTTTTCAGTGGCCAAAATTTCTTTAGCTTCTTCCAGGGTGAGTACCAATAAGTCTTTTTCCTTTGGGATAGAACGAAACTCAGTACCTTTTTTGATATACGGGCCGAATCTACCTATGCCAA
This sequence comes from Candidatus Abawacabacteria bacterium, assembly GCA_016207805.1. Lineage (NCBI taxonomy): Bacteria > Candidatus Abawacaibacteriota > Candidatus Abawacabacteria bacterium. Next base: position 194,455 of record JACQZO010000002.1, read on the forward strand.
TAAGAATATCTTCACCATCAGTACCCAATTTCTTAGGCAGAGCGAGTAGTTGCAAAGCCTCTTCTAATGTAGGTGGGTTATGCAAAGTAGGGGATACAGGTACTAATTTGGGGCCATATGCTGTCGAGACCTTCTTCGCTTTTTCTTTGCCCTGATCCTCACCAAGCTGTACATAAGGGCCATAACGTCCAGTGCGAAATGTTACTTTCATACCGCTTGCACTGTCCTCACCTAGCTCTTGATCATTTTGTTCTTTGCCATCCATGGTCTTGGCATTCTTGCATTCAGGATAGCGAGAGCAAGATAAAAATTTACCAAAACGACTTAACTTAATCACCATTGGCGCACCACAAACATCACATTTCTCATCTGTTTGTTCACTGACTACATCTGCTTTGGCAATATTTTCTTTGTTGCTCTCTATCGATTTGTGCAGAGGGTAATAATAATCTTTGACTACATCTACCCATTTGTTGTTACCTTCAGCGATAGTGTCCAGTTTGTTTTCCATCTCGGCCGTGAAATGAACATTGATATAGTCATCAAAAAACTTTACCAAGAAATCATTTACCACTTCACCAGTATCAGTCGGCTTTAAGGTTTTGCCTTCTTTGTCCACATAACCACGTGAGACAATAGTAGAGATGGTAGGGGCATAAGTACTAGGACGGCCGATACCTTCTTGTTCCAGTTTTTTTACTAAACTAGATTCAGTATATCGTGCTGGTGGTTTAGTGAAGTGTTGCTCGGGAAACAATTGCTCCAAGCTGACATTGTCACCTTCTTTTACTGGAGGCAAAATACTTTCTTCATCTTCAGCTGCCTCTTCGCGACTATCAAAGTCTTCAATATATACTTTGATGAAACCAGGAAAAGTAATGATTTGGCCAGAAGTGTGAAAAGTATATTTGTTCTGTTCGCCAGCAATGGCGATATCAGCAGCCACTTGCTTCAATTTAGCTTCGGCCATTTGGCAGGCTACTGTCCTTTGCCAAATTAAACGATACAGCGCTAATTGTTGGCCATCGAGTGCTCCTTTTTTTTCTAAATAATCTGGTGTTAAATCCACATGAACGGGACGAATTGCTTCATGAGCTTCTTGAGCTTGCTTGCCACTACGATAGTATCGTGGTTTTTCTGGTAAATATGCATTGCCAAATTGTTTCTCAATAATAGTGCGAATTTGCTGTAATGCTATTTGGGCCAAATTAACTGAGTCAGTACGCATATAGGTGATAAGCCCAGTTCTGCCTTCAGGTAAATCAATACCCTCATATAATTGTTGTGCCACCATCATGGTTTGTTTTACCGAAAAACCTAGCTTGCGAGCTGCTTCTTGTTGGATAGTGGAAGTGGTAAAGGGTGGTGCTGGGTACCGTCTTTTTTCCTTCTCAGTTACAGTGACCACCTGACCGGTTTTGGGAAGTCGGGCTAAATCAGTCAAAATAGGTGTCGTCTCCGGTTCTATCTTTAATCCTGCTTTTTGACCATTAATATACGTTAATTGTCCCTTGAAATTACTTTTGTCATTAGTATGAAAAAGGCCATCAATGGTCCAACTTTCTTCCGGCTTGAAATTGCGAATTTCTCTTTCTCTTTCCACTACCAAACGAACAGCAACAGACTGCACTCTACCAGCAGAAAGGCCATAACGTATTTTCTCCCATAGCAAAGGTGACAGTTCATAACCCATTATCCTATCCACGATACGTCTAGCTTGTTGAGCATCAACCAAATGCATGTTGATGTCCTTGGGATTTTCTAGAGCATGCAAGATGGCTGTTTTCGTAATTTCATGAAAAGCAATGCGATGTACTTTTTGACTTTTTTTAATCGGTAGGGCCTGGGTTAAATGCCAGCCAATAGCTTCTCCTTCTCGATCTTCGTCAGTTGCAATCCAAACAATCTCTGCTTTTTTGAGCTGTTCTTTGAGATCTTTCACGGCCTTTTGTGTCCGAGCCTCCTTTGACACTACATATGTGGGGGCAAAATTATTTTCTGGATCGACGCCTAATTTTGATTTCGGTAAATCACGGATATGACCAAAAGATGCTTTGATCACATAATCCTTACCCAAAAATTTCTCTATTGTTTTTGCTTTGGCAGGAGATTCGACTATTACTAAATTTTTAGCCATGAAAAAGATTGCGGTTACGGCGCCCAGTATACGAGAAAGAATTTTAAAAAAGCAAGAAGGACGGCTATATGCGCTCAAAAATCAGAGTTTGGGATGATAGGTCGATTCTAGATAATGGCGTATGCTTGTGTCTCTTTCATGCTTTATCCTTCATTACTTTTTCATTTTTCGAGCTCGCGTAAATATACTCAGGCAAAGAGAAGGGATAAAAAATAACTAATGAAAAATAAGACTCACTCGCCAGCGAGCTCGTGGGACGCACGATGGGACTTGAACCCACGACCCTCAGGACCACAACCTGATGCTCTAACCAACTGAGCTACGTGCGTCATATAACGAAGCTATGGCAAATTAATATGTTTGTGTGTCTTTGTAAAGATTTTTGCTAGACAATGTTCGTGCTGTTACTTACTATCTTAATTGTATTAAGATTTTTTCATGCGCACATTTTCTGGGCAACGATTACTCTCATTATCTGTAGTTTCAGCATTAGTGTTTGTAATGGGATTTGAACATGTTGCTGCAGCAAATTTCCCTGATGTTCCTACCACTCATCAATCTTATCAGGCAGTACAGTATTTACGTGATCGCAATATTATTAATGGTTATCCAGATGGTCTCTTCCGACCAGACAATGTAGTCACTCGTGCTGAGTTAATCAAAATTGCTGCCAATGGTGCTGGTATTGCCACAGTAAGTTTTGCCAATCAAACACCATCTTTTCGTGATGTCGCCAATACTCATGCGCTGAAGCAGTATATTAATTGGGCCTTTGCTACTGGTGCTGTCAAAGGATATGGTGAAGGTATATTCCGTCCTGATGCTGCCGTGACTCGTGGTGAGGCGGCAAAGATTTTGCTTAAAATCAATAATTTACAACCGGAACCACCAACGAATTACTATTTAATTGATGCGCCACAAACGATGGAATTGGCTCCATACATTTATTTTTCTGTATTGAAAAATCTAGCATTAGCTAATGGTAATATTTATGGTACCGGTATTGCCATGAAGCGTGGTGAAGTGGCTGAGATGATGTATCGTCTCTTGGTAATCAAACAAAATAATTATGCGCCGTTTGGTGCTAACCCTAGCACACCAAGTCCAACGGCAGCTGCTGTTGTTCCCAAGACAGTAAATGTGAGTATGCAGAGTTTTCGTTACAATCCACCAGCGCTTAGCATTAATGCTGGAGACACTGTGGTATGGAAAAATATGGACACAGCACCTCATACGGTAACTGTTAAAGATCTCCGCATCGGTGATGCTGGTTATTTTGATTCAGGCTCTATGGGCCAAAATCAAACCTTTAGTTTCACCTTTACTAAAAAGGGAACATTTAACTATACCTGTATCTTCCATCCGGAAATGGTGGGAAGTATAACTGTAAATTAATTCGAAGTGGACAGTGCGAAGTGCGAAATGATGCTCAACCACTTCGCATTTCGCACTTCAAATTTCGCACTATCTTTATGATTGAAGCACGCACACTCCAGGGTTTTTCTGATTATCTGCCTAAACAAATGTATTTGCGGCGTTATCTGATGGATACGTGGCGGCGAACATTTGAGCTGTTTGGTTATGGTGAGCTTGATACACCGTCTATTGAATATGAAGATATTTTATTGGGTAAAATTGGTGAAGAAGAAAAGTTAATTTATCGCTTTACCGATAATGGCGATAGAAAAGTTGCGCTTCGTTATGATCAAACTGTGCCTTTAGCGAGAGCGGTAGTGCAACATCAAAACGATTTGAAGTTTCCTTTTAAACGGTATCAAATAGCCAAGGTGTGGCGAGCTGATAGTCCACGCAAAGGAAGAAAACGTGAGTTTTATCAATGTGATGCCGATATTGTCGGTTCTATTAGTTCAGTGAGTGATGCTGAAATTATTACTGTTGTTGCTAGTGGAATGTATGCTTTGGGATTGCAAGATTTCGTGATCAACTTAAATCATCGTGGTATTTTGACTGCGATGATGGCTAGTTGGAATATTCCTAAAGAGTTACAGCTAGAGGCTTTCCGTGCCATCGATAAGTTTGATAAAGTGGGTGTTGATGGTGTCAAGAAAGAATTGCAAGAACGCGGTATTCCGGAAGAATCGCATCGGGTAATTTTGGAGCTTTTGCAGTGGAGTGAGCGTGATGCAGAAAAAACATTAAATTGGCTGGAGGAGCGTTTTGGGGGATCAGGAGAAGCACAAAATGGAATTAATGATTTGCGCTCTATTATTCAATTGGCTACTGCTTCTGGTGTCCAGGCAAATAATATTTTTGTTAATCTCAATTTAGTACGAGGCTTGGATTATTATACAGGTATGGTTTTTGAAGTGACATTGCCTGTATTTGGCCGTACTTCTTTTGCTGGTGGGGGACGTTATGATCGTTTGGCGAATGCTTTCAGTGATAGGGATTTACCAGGTGTGGGTGTTGGGGTCGGTTTGGAAACCTTGTATGAATTATTTCAAGAGCATCCTATTATTTATCCCAAGATTGCTCCTGAAGTTTTATTGGTAGTTTTTACTAATGAATTTTTACCTCAAGTAACTAGTATTGCCGCTGAACTAAGAGCGATCGGAAAAAGAGCCATGGTTTATCCTGGAGGGGCAGAAAAAATTGGTAAACAGATGAAATATGCCAATGATTTAGAATTTCCGTACGTTCTCATTCTGGGCCCCGATGAAGCCAAAGAAGGAAAAATCCAGCTAAAAAATATGCAGACAGGGGAGTCCCAGACAATAAAATTGACTGATTTGGTTAGCAAAATGAGTGTGCTCTAGTTGTTGCTGTTCAAGAAAAAACTGACTAGATTGCTTGAACGGCACACATCCTCCCATTGTCATCCCGACCTTGTGGAGGGATCTGATTCAGCGGTGGTTTCTAGACATCATTATTGAAAACACTACAAATGTATCAGGTCTCTCGACAAGCTCGATATGACATATGGTGTATTTGTTGGGTCAAGCAACCTGGTCAGTTTTTGTTTGCCAAACAAACAGATGATGAATTAGATTCTAGCTTCTAGATTTTAGATTTTCTTTCTCGTATAGTGCCCTTGTCGTTGTTTATTAACTATTTTATGTTCCGCAATTATTTTTCTTCTCAGTTATCCAAAGATTTAGTCGGTAAGGAAGTTACCTTGGCTGGTTGGGTGCATCGGCGTCGGGATCATGGAGAGTTGATTTTTATTGACTTGCGTGATCGTGACGGTGTTACCCAAATTGTATTTAATCCTGAAGTGAATGGTGAGGCGCATGCCTTGGCTGAAGGAGTACGTTCTGAGTACGTGCTGTCTATTACTGGTACTGTGGTTGCTCGTCCTGAAGGGTTAGCAAATAAGCATATCGCTACTGGTGAAATTGAAATTCATGTTAACCAGTTAGTAATCTTAAATACTGCCAAGACACCCCCATTTGCTATTGATGAAGAGCAAATTGCCAATGAAGAACTGCGTTTAAAATATCGTTACCTTGATCTTCGTCGAGAGCGTATGCAAAACAATCTCAAGTTGCGTCATAAGGTGATTAAGCATATTCGTGACTACTTTAGTGATCAAGGCTTCTTAGAAATTGAAACGCCGATTTTAATTAAAGGTACTCCTGAAGGCTCTCGTGAGTATTTAGTACCCAGCCGTTTACATGCTGGTAATTTTTATGTGCTTCCCCAAAGTCCTCAACAGCTCAAGCAGCTTTGTATGGTTGCTGGTCTGGAACGTTATTTCCAAATTGCTCGTTGTTTCCGGGATGAAGACCAAAGAGGTGATCGCCAGCCAGAGTTCACACAGCTTGATGAAGAATTCTCTTTTGTTACCCAAGAAGATATTATTGCTACTAATGAAAAGCTACTGATTGAACTAAGTAAAGAATTTTTACCAGAAAAGAAATTGTTACATGAACCATTTTTGCGGATGACATGGCATGAAGCTATGAGCAAATATGGTAGCGACAAACCGGATATTCGCTTTGATTTGTCGTTTATAGATGTTTCCGAGATCATGAAAAATAGTGGTTTCAAAGTATTCAGCGATACTGTCCAAAAGGGCGGAATAGTCAAAGCCATGCGTGTGCCAGGAGGGGCAAAGTTTACCCGTAAACAAATTGATGATTTGACCGAAGTTTCTAAGAGTAAAGGTGCCAAGGGGCTGGCCTATTTAGCAATGGAAGAATCTGGAGAGTTGAAATCCACCTTTCTAAAATTCTTGGATCAAAGTCAACAAGATTCACTAGTAACTGCTTTGGCATTACAAAAGGGTGATATGGCCTTTTTTACTGCTGATATGTTTTTTGTTGCCTGCGAAAGCTTGGGCCAAGTACGTCTTGCTGTAGCCAAGTTACTCAACTTACAAGATGAAAGCTTGCTTGCTTATCTATGGGTAATAGAGTTTCCTATGTTTGAACGAGATAGTGAAACAGGTAATTTACAAGCTATGCATCATCCTTTCACTAGACCATTGGCTACCGATGTTCATTTGTTGGACACAAACCCTGAGCAGGCTCGGGCAGTGGCTCATGATGTCGTGCTTAATGGTATCGAAATTGGTGGCGGTTCCATGAGAATTCATGAGCGAGATTTACAATCAAAGATTTTTTCTTTGATGAATATTAGTGAAGCTGATGCCGAGAGACGTTTTGGCCATATGCTAGAAGCTTTTTCTTATGGAGCCCCTCCTCATGGGGGTATGGCTTGGGGCTTGGATCGTCTAGTGATGCTCTTTGCCAATGAACCTAATATTCGTGAAGTGATTGCTTTTCCTAAAAATCAAACAGCCCAAGATTTAATGCTAGGAGCACCGAGTCCTGTAACTGAGCGCGAGCTTCGTGAAGCAAATATTCAAGTTTCATTACCACAAAAGTAATTATGAAAAAACATTCTTTACTGACAAGCTGGTGGCTATGGGGACTTTTTGGCGGTATTATGTTAGGCGTATTATTTGCTCAGAAAAAGGGTTCTGTATTGCGTTCTCAGCTAGCTACAGTCAAAGAGAAGGATGGTGCCTGGGGACAGGCTTTATGGCTCAAAGACGAAATGATTGCTATGTGTCAGGACATCGGTGAAACAGTTGACCATGCCTGGCATAGTAAAGAAATACAAAGTGCATTACATAAGATAGCGGAGTTAACAAAAGAATGGCTACCTCGTATCGAAGGGGTGGAGGGGGAGAATGAAAAAGTTTAATCGATTTTGTTATGGACAAGAAGAAAAAAAAGAGGAGCAAGAAAAAATCTGCTCATTCAGTAAAAAAACAGAGGAAAGAGGAAACTCTGAAACATCCAACACCGGTCCCACACCAGTCCTCTGAACAAGAAGTTAATCAGGCAGATTCGCTGCTGAGAGACAATCGTGCAGCTAAAAAGCAGTTTTGGGCATGGCTATTACCAGTATTAAGGGCAACTACTCTGATGGTCATTGGTGTACTGGTATTAGTGGCTGCTATTTACTTTGGCTTTGAATATTTTTATCAAACGCGCACGTTGCCTAATACTTTTGTCGGTTCTATTCCTGTCGGCGGATTCTCCTATGATGAGGCGCAAACGAGAATAGCAGAAAATTTTCAATCGCTTGCAAGCAAGCCACTAGCATTTATCGTTGATGACGTAACCTACCAAATTCCCTTTGCTGAAGCTGGTATTACTTATGATTTCACTAGAGTAATGGCCAATTTACAACAACGTAAGCCTCATGATGTCTGGCGATCCCTCTTTTGGCCAACGTATGTGAAAAGTGGTTTGACTTTGGACCAAGCGGTACTAGCCCATGCTTTGCAAAGAAATATTCCCAGCATCTCAATTCCGCCTAAAAATGCTTCAGTATATCTAGCTCAGGATAGTAAGAAAGTACCTTATTTTTCAGTAATCCCTGCCGAGATTCATCGTACTGCCAACTTTCAACAAATCACCGCCACTGTTAACACCATGATTGAACAAGGACATGCGTTACCAGTACTGGTACGCACTTTTGAAGGAATACCTGAAATTACTGATGAAGAAGCATACGAAGCTATCCGTGCTAGTGAGAATTGGCTCAAAAAAACTGTATCGTTGGTCTATGATCGCAATGGAAAAAAGGTAAAGACTACTATTGATCCAGAAAAGGACTGGGAATGGCTAGAATTCATATCCCATGAAGGGAAGTTAGTGATTACTCTCAATAGCAACAAATGGGATAATCTATTGAGCAGGGAGATTCTGCCCGCAATAGAACAAAAAAAACAAGATGTCATTGTTGCTTTGCCTGCTGAGGGCAAACGTTACGCTACAGTATCTGGAGAGTTGAGTGATGGGTACACAGTGGACAAAATAAAAACCCGAGAAGCGGTAGAGGCCACGTTTAATAGCACAGTCACCAATCAGCTCTTACAAAAATCTGATCACATTATTGAATCTGTCTCTCTGGTAGTAAATTATGAACAGGCGCGTTTTATTTCTACTGAAGGGCAAGATCTTGGTCTCAAGGATATTCTTGGTATTGGTCATTCCCGCTTTGTGGGCTCGAGTAGTGCTCGTAACTTTAATATTAGAAAGGGATTAGCAATATATAATAATTTACTGCTCGCTCCTGGTGAAAAATTATCCTTTAACAGTTTGCTGGGACCAGTCACTGTAAAAGCAGGCTGGAAAGAAGAATTAGTAATTAAAGAAGGCGGCAAGAAAACTGTACCCGAAGCTGGTGGCGGCTTGTGCCAAGTATCTACCACTATGTATCGTGCTTTGATCGAATCTGGTCTTAAAGTACTTGAGCGTCGTGCCCATAGTTACTTGGTTTCCTATTATGTCGGTGAAGATGATCCCAGATCGGGAATTGATGCCACTATCTACCCAGGTTCTCAAGATTTAGTGTTCGTGAATGACACAGCTAATTATATGCTGATCCAAACTGATACTAGTGGGGTGGACGCCTATGTGCGTATTTATGGTACTCATGATGGTAGAAAAGTTACTTTAGATGGGCCGTTTAAGTCAGGCTGGGTAAGTCCAGGTGGTCCTATTTTAGTACCTACTGCTGATTTGCCAGCAGGAAAAGTAAAAATTACCAAAGCTGCTCACAATGGCCGCACAGTAAGATGGACACAAAATATTACCCGCCCCGATGGTACGGTTGAGACTCATGATATTGTGTCGGTATATAAGGCAATACCAGCCGAAGGTCTAGTGGGCTCAGCTTCTGCTGTTGCTTTCTCAGATCCGAGCTCGGTATCTCTTTAATGCAGAAGTGATAGTAAGCTTGCATCAAGCATTGATCCCAGCTGCGGTGCTAACCAACTGATGCTAATGATGGTGGCTGCCATCAACAGCATCGGAATTACCATGTATTTAAAACGAAATGGTAATCGTTTACTTTGTCCGGGATTAGTTAACTCTTGGAAAAAGTAATCTTTCGCACTTAAGTGGCCACTACCTTTACGCAAATAGTGCAAAGTTTTCCTCAAACAACGGAGCAACTCTTTGATTTCATACTTCTCTAGGATTTCTTGCTCAATAGTTTCTAAATCGATTTCCCATTTAATCAAACTCTGTTCGATACGCATCAAATCGATATCCTCTTTGCGTAACGGCTCTTTATGCATGCAATTAGTATTGCTACAGTAATAAGCATATCGTTCTTTCTGCTTTTCCCAGAAAGTAGTAGTGTTTTCCCGTACTGACATAGTATTGCCGCAGCGAGGACAATCAACTGTTTCTTTCACTGCCTCAGGCATGTCTTTATGTAGCAATAGCATCTGTTTTTGTATCGTTACATGTATTATTGTGAAACAAATACAATAACATGTCAATACTCTACTTTGCTTTAAGTGCTAATTCTCCACTGATACTAGCTCTTCTACTGCCCATTGGGCATGTTCCTTGATAAGAAGAGACGAATCATTAATTAATGCTTTTAAGTAGGGAAGCAGGCTAGCATCCTTTAAGTTGCCGGCAACGATGCATGCATTTCGAATCAGTCCTGTTCTTTTGGCTCTCAAAAAAGGGGTATTAGCAAAAAATGATTTAAACTCTTCGTCTGTGGCAATAGATAAGATTCTTTTTAAAAAGTCCAAAGAGCCCAAGTATGCAGTATTCGTTAAATCAGGCTGGATGCTGATATCCTGCCATTGTGCGGGGCTATAGGCCTTGGCGCGGCTATTGTGCGGACATACTTCCTGGCACAAATCACAGCCAAAGAGCCATGTCCCTATTTTTTTTCGCAAATTCACCGGGATACTACCTTTATATTCAATAGTTAAATATGAAATACACAGATTACTATCCAAATCATAATTGTCTTTGAGAGCACCTGTGGGACAGATATCAAGACAACGTCGGCAACTGCCACAACTACCATGCTTCTCTGCTGGTTCAGGCACCAAATCTAAGGTAGTAATGATTTCACCCAATACTACCCAGGAGCCAAATTCTTTGGTGATAAGCAAGGTGTTTTTGCCAATAAAACCCATTGATGCTTGCGCTGCATAAGGTCTTTCCATCAAAGGACCATAATCAACATAAAACTTAGCTTCGATACTAGAGAAGTGCTCTGTTAACTTTTTTTGTAGTTCTTGCAACTTTTTCTCAAACACTGTGTGATAGTCTGGCTTTGCTTTGGCATAGCGAGCTACTTTAATCATATCAGGGCTATCTTGATAGTAATTTAAGGCTACTAGGATAATACTTTTGGCTCCAGGAAGAATTTTGTCTGGATCAGTACGTTTCGCAGGATCACGGCTCAGGTAGTGCATTTCTCCATGGTGGTTTTTCTCTAGCCATTGTAAATATGCGATCTTTTCTGCTGCTAATTTCTGAGCAGTGGCTACCTTTACTAATTGGAAGCCTTGGTCTTTGGCTAATTGATAAATAAGCGAAAGGGGAGTCATAAAGCAGTTATTCGATTCATTCTTTGGCTATGATATAATAAAAAGATAGCTTTTGTGTATGTCTTTGGATCAAATCCCTTTCAAATTAGGCAAAGCTCCTGCGGCTTGTGCCCCAACACCCGTCGCATCTTCCGTACGTCGTGAACATGTCGATGCCGTTAAATTGGCCATCAAACCAGTGTTGGCTGGCGAGGATACAACTGAAACTGTGGAAAAGTTGCGCTTAAGAAAAACACAATTAGCACAAATACAGCTTTGGTTGGAAAACGTATATGCTACTCAAGAAAGATTGGATTTAGAAGTAGTATATAATCGGGTGCGAGCCTATGCCACTGCTGTAGATGAAATAGATTGTCGGACATTAGTCCGGAACTTCAATTTATTGCGAAAAAGTGTAACCCTTCAACATGCTTTATTGGTTGGTGGCGAAGATCTGCTAGATGAAGAAACTGGTCGCAAGACAAGATTTTACAAATTAGCGCTAATTGCAGGAGGTGGTTTGGGAATGCTGGTCGATGGCTATTTGCTAAAAGGAAATGTTCTGATCCCTGCTGTTCTTAAAGCAGCGCGTCAGGATCCTTTGCCACTTGTTTCTGATCCCAGCTTTACTGAGGCTCGTCGTAATCGTCAAGCAATTCGTGATGCTCATGCAGCTGAGATAGTAAATGCTAGACGTATTTTAGCTAAGCCAATGAAAAACCTGGCTAAGCCACTATTAATTACTGAGGCTGATAGTAGTGGGCAGTCACAAGTGGTTTATGAGAGAATCTCTGATAAACAGAATAGGTCACGTAATTATGCGATAATTGCTGTTGATCCTACTATTCCGCCATCAGCAAAGTTACACGGTTTTTCTTATGCTCTAGATGGTCTCCATGCCATGCACATTGAGGGCAGGGTGCATGGTGACTTCAAGGAGCATAATGCTGTTATGGATGAAAATGAGCAGGCGGTTGTGATTGATTTCGGTAGCGTCCTTTTCCCTGATGAAGAAATCACTTTTGAGGAAGGAATAATTCCTCAAGACTTGAAGCTACGGAAGGTGATAAATACCTCTAAGGGGAAGCGTTCAATCGCTATACCAACGACACCAAGATATTATGATAATCAACTAACCCGGAGACTATACCTGCAAAACAAATCATTAACACTTGCTGATCGTTATGCAGTTGCCCAAGCCTTGCATAGTATTTTGGCTGCTGCCGGTATAATTAATAGTGCTAAAGCAGAATTATTCACTAATACGAAACTACAAAGTAAATTAAGTGGTGATTTAAGCGGATACCCCCCACCGGCTCTGCTAGCGATTACAGAATTAATGAGTGAGCTGGCGGATGTTGATGCTGCTATACAAAGGCCGCTCAATGTGATTGCCGAGGAATTGCGTACCCTAGCTAAATGTCTAGAAAACGAATTAGATCCTTTGTACGCTCAGGCTTTTGGCATTTTAGCATAATTGAATTATATTTTTACTAGTTTATCTATGTCTATGTCTGATCTTGATGGGATGCACTTATTATCTGCTGTTGAAGAAGTAAATCGTGCTGTTGAAGAGGCCGTGGTAGCAACTAGGGATAAACCAGATGCCCATATCAAAGCGTTAGATATTGATACCTATAGAGCTGCCATAGATGCTTTTCCTAAGACAGCAATAAGTATTGAAGGCTTTAGTCGATTTTTAGCTGAAATGCTGACAGGGATTGATATCAGCGCTACATATCCTATTGGCACTGATGTGTTATTGGTCATTTTACCATGTAATATCAATGGCCTGGCTTTGAATGAGGCAGAAATCAGAAGTAATGCGCATATACACTTGGTGAGTGTGAATGCCGTTACGCGTCGTACAGTATTCAAAAATGCTCATGTGGCTGTTTTGCCTATGGTCATATGGGATGCTTGTTGCTTTAGAGTCAGTAGACCGGATATTGATGACTTCCGTAAACAGGCAATGACTGCTTACCATGCTTGGTTACAGCTCATCGAAGTAAGGTCACCCGCTTAGTAGTAGGTGCCTATATTAATAAATACAAAAAAGCCACCTTTGCAGATGACTTTTTGTTTTTGTGTGCCTCTCCTGTCCTATCAGTAATGTAATCATATATTACTGAGACGAGGAGTATGATTTTGTTTATGATGTGAAACTATTGACTCTTTGTTTACATCAATTCTCTACCGCTCTTTGGTGTGTTAGGGTCTCTACCATGACCGTTCCCATCGCTAGTGTAAGTCGAAGACAAACCTTTTGATGAGCATTATAGGTGGGCGGCTCTTAGTCTTGAACCATATTCGAGCAGTAGAGAAAAGGAAATATTCTCAGGGAAGAAAATACTTTCTTCTCTCTACTGAGTGTGTTGTTGATGTTAAAGTTCTATTTTTGTGTACTTTTGGGGGCTTATGGCCTAGGGGCGATGAGCGCCCCAAGCGTACTTTTGTGTTTGTTTTGCCCTAAGTAAATGTACATATCTATTTTGGAGTTTTGTTATGGATTTACTTAAGGGCTTGCGACTCTGCCTGTTCTTTAGAAGAGGGGGGAAGAGTCTTTGGTCCGAGGATTTCCCGGCTCATCGTTCCAACAGGAGCGCTCGCAAGACAATAAAATAAAAAAATAATTTTTGGTTGGGCTTGGAGATCTTGTCCGAGGTAGAACGATGAGGAGAAAATCGTGTGACTTGAGAAGGAGCAAAAGCTCTATAGGAGTGTTTCTTTCTTCCTGAGCTTCAAATCAATATAGCAGCTGGCTATTCCTACGTAAAGGGTAATGTAGTGGCGGTGATTGATAGTCTGTGGTGTAATCATATAGCTGCTGAAAGCCAATTTAAGCTTGCCGTGCCTTAAATAAGGCCTTTTTTTAGTGCGAAGTGGGAAATGCGAAATTCGAAGTGGGTATAGTTAATTTGTCCTAGGAACTGTTAATTTTGTCCTCATTCTTGCTATATTTCCTTTGATATAACACTTCTCTCTATGGCGGACTTTTTAGCACAGGGTACTAAGGCTCCTAATTTTATTGCGCAATCAACATCAGGCGAAATGGTGAGTCTTAAGGATTTTGCTGGTAAGCAGATAGTTCTGTATTTTTATCCTAAAGATGATACTCCTGGTTGTACTAAAGAAGCTTGTGGCTTTCGGGATACTATTGGTGATATCCAAGCGAAGGGGGCTGTTGTCCTTGGAGTGAGCCGAGATACTATGGCCAAACATCTCAAGTTTAAGGAAAAGTTTCATTTAAACTTTGATTTACTTAGCGATGAGGATGGTAAAATCACTGAGGCTTATAGAGTCTGGGGGGAGAAAAGTATGTACGGCAGGAAGTATTTCGGTATATTTCGGGTCACTTATATTATTGATGAACAAGGAAATATCAAAAAAGTATTTCCCAAAGTAAACCCTACAGTACATGCAAAGGAGGTGCTTGAAGCTTTGAATTAGTGCGAAATTCGAAGTGCGAAATGTACAGTGTGAGCTACATTTCGCATTTCGAATTGCTAACTTCGAATTAGAGAAGGTATTGTTTATTAGCCTTACTGACAGTAATTTTCTCGGCTGCTTTAATATCTTCTAATCCATATTTAATCGCTCTAGCAGCCTGTGATTCGCCATGAACGATGAATATTTCTTTTAGTCCTTTGATGGGACGAACATAATCGAGAAGCTCTTGATGGTCAGCATGGGCTGAGAATGCATTGATAGTGTATACCTGAGCTCGGCGCAAGTAAGGTTTGCCGAAGATACGCACTATTCTTTGTTTTTCGGCAATAGCACGGCCTAAGGTATTTTGAGCCATAAAGCTGATTACCAAGATAATAGTATGAGGGTCGCCAATATTATTTTTGAGATGATGAAGGATACGGCCGCTTTCACACATACCAGAAGCGGAAATGATAATCATTGGTCCTGATTTGCCATTCAAGTCTTTTGATTCTTCTGTAGTGCGCACATATCGCAAACAAGCAAAACCAAAAGGATCTTTTTTTTCATCGAGAAATGAATCATAGGTCTCTTGATCAAAGCATTCAGGATGACGGCGGAAGATCTCAGTGGCATTGATAGCCAGAGGACTATCTATATATATAGGTATACAGGGAATTTTACCGGCTTTCTGCAAAAGATTGAGGTGATAAATCACTTCTTGGGTTCTTTCTACGGCAAAAGCAGGAATAATAATTTTACTTTTGTGAGCTACTGCATCATTGATAATGTGAATCAACTCTTCTTCTACAGAGTTATAATCATCATGTAGTCGTCCTCCATAGGTACTTTCCGTAATGAGATAATCTAACTGTGTCCATTGATGAGGATCATGGATAATCGGCATATTTTTTCTGCCCAAGTCTCCCGTGAAGCCCAATACTTTCTTTTGACCGTTCTCTTCAATATGAAGCTCGACTAAAGCTGAGCCAAGAATATGGCCAGCATCTCTCAATATCAAAGTAACTCCAGGTGCAATTTCTTTAGCTTCATTGTAAGGAAGACCAATGAATAGTGCCGTGGCATTCACTGCATCAATCTCTCGATATAGCGGCTCACCATTTGGTAACTCTTGATTATTGCTTTCTAAGTATTCCCAATCCTTTTCTTGAATATGAGCACTATCTCTTAGCATCACGCTACATAGATCAGCACTAGCTAAAGTGGTATAAATCGGTCCATTAAAACCATTCTTCACCAAAGTAGGAATATTGCCTGAATGATCAATGTGGGCATGGGAAAGTACTATCATATCTACATCATGCAGCTTTTCACCATTAGCCCGATTTTGACTCAGAGCATCCTTTCTATGTCCCTGTAGTAAGCCACAGTCTAATAATATCTTTTTGCCATTTATTTCCAATAAATGAGCAGATCCGGTCACTTCTTCTGCAGCACCAAATGAAGTAAGAAACATGTTTGTGTTTATTTATCTCTCTATTGTACCATATTCCCGTCTTTAGCATCATGATGAATCAAGTCAAAAATATTGTGAATGGTTTTGTCAAAGAGCTGCAAAGAAAATACGGAGTAGCTACATGCGAATTGAATATTACTGAAGAGGGGAGCCGAATAGTAATTGGTGGTGTGATGCTGACCGACAAACAAAAAGCTATTTTGGATCGGCGACTACAACAAGCAGGGGAAAGGGTTGAATGGCGAATAGTTATTCTTGCTGATCAAGAGCCTGCACTAGGTTGGGCACATGTAGATAAGATTCCCACTAATGTGTGGAGCCGTACTCTTTTGCAAGATCATATATCCTGGCTTTCTACTCAAGTAATCATCAAAGAAGAACCAATAAAATTGCTTTGGCAAGCAAAAGATTTTTATTGTGTGCAATTAGTTGATGCTACTATTGGTTGGATACGGGCTATCGAATTGACGCGGTTAGCTGGAGCGCCAAGTTGGATACCCCCGGAGCAAAAGGCAAGTAATAGGCCAGAGTTACTCGCTTATATTGATCGTTGGTTAGACGTGCCCTATTTACGAGGAGGACTGACATATCAAGGAGTGGATTGCTCTGGGCTCACTCAAAACATCTATCGTCATTGTTTCCATTATCTTTTGCCGCGGCATAGTATGGATCAATTGAAAGTAGGTCATACTGTGACAGAACCCAAGATTGGTGACTTAGTCTTCTTTGAACATCATCATGAAAAAACTCATCATACTACCGGACATGTGGGAATTGTAATCAATGCTGAAGCTAAATTGGTCGCTCATGCTAATTTAACTAATGGTAAGGTGATGCAGAACATGATGAGTGAAATGCTAGCCATGGGATATGAATTCCTAGGGTACAGAAACTATGATGTGGAGATTTTTTAGTGATAGGCGCAATTGCCAGCTGATAGACTGGTCTGGGGTGATCCAGAGCAGTCTTGTCAATTTTTACTGTAGCAACCAATAACTGACCCATCTGCTCAGTTACCAACTCTCCCTCAACTGTCATACCAAACTTGATTTGGTATCCAGCAGGGACAATAGTGCTCCAAAGTGACAGGTAATTTGAGGGTACATTGTCCTAGCTGGATACCGGATCAAAGTCCGGTATGCCAGTTAAAGGGCGCAGTCAAGAAGGAAATGCAATGGTAGAGGAGTAGGGTCGGTTGGATTTAAGCACAGCAAAAGCAATAGTGAGCAATTTTCTCGCAATA
>JACQZO010000003.1 GCA_016207805.1 Candidatus Abawacabacteria bacterium
CCAAAGCTAGAGATCGTTGTAAATGTTTGTCCCCCATCTAAGGATAGTAATAAGGCTTGGCTAACAACTGCTCTATTATCACTACTTTGCCATCTTACTTGGATTGGTTGGCCTGCTATCAAGCTTTGGTTTGCTGTAGGCTGCGATATTGTCACTAAAGGAGCTATTGTGTCTGCTCCTAGTTCTATCCTAAAGTTTGATGGTGTTACAGTTTGAGCCATATTTCCTGCTTCATCCCTAACAATTAGGCGAAGTCTAGTTTGCTCTGATTGCAGTGTCATTGGGATTGGAAAACTAAAACTTTGTGTAGTTCCAGCAAGCCCATTTGCTAGAGTGATTGGGAAAGTAGTTCCTCCATCTGTTGATAGAGATAAGTCTTGTGATGTTACCGCTACATTATCACTAGACATCCAAGATATTTGTAAACTATCTCCTGATGTAAAGCGCTCTCCTCCCTTTGGTGAAAGGAAACTAACCATTGGTGCTTGTGTGTCTCCTGTTTGTCCATTTCCTTTTACTATAGAGAAATTACCTGTAGTAGAGTTTGCTCTCCTTGCTCCTAAATCTACTGTACTTACTCTTATTTGTACTCTATTCATTAGTTCAACATCAGGCACTTGCCAAATAAATTCTTGAGCTTGGGCTGGAAGTCTTTCTGCACCTGGGATTGGAGCAAATGTTGCTCCTGAGTCTGTTGATATTTCTACCATGTGGCTTGCTATTGCATAACTTTGCCCTGCCACCGTTGTCTGCCATTTTATCGTAGTCGCCTGTCCTGCCATCACTTGCTGATTCGTCGCTGGCGCTGTCGTTTGTAGTGTCGGCGGCTGTCCTATGGAAAAGTCGCCTGTTAGGGCAATCCCACCACTAAATGGGCTAGGAAAATTACTACTAGTACTGGTTAAAGGGTTACTTAAAAACTTATTGACTGTCGTGTCAAACAAAAGTACCCCATAATCTTGGCATAAATAAAGTAATTGTCCATCAGAAGAAATTTCTAATTTTTTGGCAAAACCTTTGCTATCTCCTTCAAAAACAAAAGAAGAAATAGTTTTGACTATCTCTTTAGCATTTACATTGTAAATAGAAAACCCAAAACCAAGATACCCAGTAACATACAAAAACTTACCATCTAAACTTGTTTTTAATAATAAATCGCCAAATGCAGAGGTACTAGGAGATTTAAAGCGGTTGACCAGCTTAAAAAGCCTAGTTTCAAAAATAGAAACTGTATCGTTACTACCAACAAAAAGAAGTTGACCATCAGGGGAAAGCTCTAATTCTTGTGGCCTAACTTGGAATTTACTTCTCTCAGGTAAATCTTGAATGGCCGCAATTCTGCTTCCGCTCAAAACATCTAAAATAAAAACATCTTTACTAAATAAAGACACATAAGCTCTTCTTCCATCAGGACTAAATATTAAATCTCTTGGGCTTTCACTAAAAGCTATTCGTCCCATTACTCTTAAAGTTTCTGGGTCAATAATAGATATCTCCTTAGGCTCATCTAACAAAGCCCACATCATTCCGGTTGGTGACAGTTTTACTCCATACACTCCAATATTATCAAACAATCGTCCAATTACTCTTCGTTGTTCTAAATCTACAACTGTCATTCCCTTTTTATCATCAACAAATGGGTTATTATTTACAAATGCCCGTCTTTTATCTTTAGTTAATTCTATTCTTTGGGGTGCTGAAGGAAATAATTCTACCTGACTAAGTTCCTTAAATGTCAAAGCATCTACAATGGATATGTACCCTCCTTGATCAGCGTTAGAAGGGCCATCTCTAATAAAAGTTTGATAAATAAGGGGATTACTTTCTTGCTGCGCTTGAACACTAGTAAAAAAAAGTAGCAAAAATAAAAGTAAAGTAAGTATTTGTTTTATCATGCAGTTAATCCTTTTTAGTTATAAGTACTACCAATAGAAACAAGTCTAGTAGTAACAGTAAAGGTATAGCCATCTGGATCTAATCCTGTTGCACTATTGTCAAATGTACTTGCTGATGCACATCCTCTTGTTGGCCTTAAATTCAATGGTCTTACCTCTCCATAGTATGTCACCCCATTTGCACCTGGACACTCAAAACGTGTAACTCCTTTTCCATTAGTGCCACATAATTGTCCTGCTCTAAACCCACAATATGGATCTACTCCACATTTATCTTTGTAACACTGAGAACCATAAGGACAGTTTTTTGTTACAGGAGGAGGGCCTGGGTCTGTTACTTTAACCCCAACAGGTTTGCAGTCAGCGCCACCATCAGTGCAAATCATAGCATTCTCACTACCAGCATTAATAACAAAAGTAGGACCAACAATATCAGTGGGAACAGAGGCAGGTTGGTCACAATTGCCTCCATCAAAGGGGGTTGGGTAGTAAATCTCATCGACGACAACATCAAAATGAATGACAATTTGGTTGGTGATGCTGAGATAAGTGTGAGTCTCAACATCTGCCCTAACCATGTAAGAATAACGGTTAAATCTCTCTCCTGCTCCTGAAAATAAAGTTTCTTGC
>JACQZO010000004.1 GCA_016207805.1 Candidatus Abawacabacteria bacterium
CGTGTTTAAGTGATTGGCATTGTCCTAACCTTTCTGCTTCTATATCTATTTCGCCTCTTTCCGCTATCTGATTGCTTTGCCAAAGAACAAGCAGACCATTTTCTGGTTGGATGAACCATTGGCACCCAACCGCTTTGCAAATGTCGTCTAGGCAAGAGTCCAAATATTGACCCGTATATTGGCGTTCTAAAAATACACTTAGAATAGAGGTTTCACTATCTGCAATATTTCCTAGTCGATAGCTTATGTTATTGATAAAAGGTCTAGCTCCACTTTCATCTAATAACTGGTTGATAATTGTAGAAAATGGGTTTTTGAACTTGCCAATAATAGGGTTGCGTCTAGTATGAGTGTAATAGCCTAACGCATTATAACTAATAGCCAAGCTACTAAAATCTCTTGAACGAGAAAGAATATTTCCTACAAAAACTTGCTCTCCTGAGTATGAAACCTCGATTTTAGCTCTTTCTGTTAATTTCCAAGGTAAAGGACTTTTCCCTATAACGTCAAAGGAAAAACTCGTTCCACCTTTGGCTGAGGAATGGGTCAATTTTGGTTTATTGCTGAACTTGATAGGATCGGCTAAATTTCCTATTTTTATACTCCAACCTTCGCTAAACATTAAAATACGCCTCCTCCATTTCCACCATTACCAGAATTAGAGTCAGTGACAAAAATGTCTATCCTACGGGCAGAAGGTGGAAGACTAGCTTTTGCATTTCCTTCACTTGCAAGCTCAAAAAGGTCTTTTTCTAAAATGGGAGAGCAAGAGCATTGACGTTGAAGAAAACCACCAATATCAACAAAATTGATTTGTTGAATAGGCCAGGTTACGTCTACCTGGTCTACTGTGTCTTTATAGCGAATGCCATCAAGCAAACTCACTCTCTCAAATGTGTTGAAAGAAAAGCCTCCACGAAGTTGGGTTAAAAAGGCCAGTTCAGCATTGGCTTGTTGCTGGCACTCTCCATCACTCATAGCTTGTTCGTTAAAAATAACTTGAGTGTAAAGACCATCTCCTGCCATTTCTGCTGCCAAGAATTGAGCTTGTAAGCCTGTAGCAATAGCCTCTCCAGACGCATAGATTTGCACCTCAATTACTGTTTCTGTTCCACCTTGAGGCGCATAAAAACTTTTGGGCTGTTTTAGGAATATTTTTCCATTAGTTTGATCAATATAGGCTGTGTAGTCATCTCCAGGCTGATCAGCTATTGATTTGCTTGGATCCAAGAATGCTAATGTAAAATTAATTGTTGCCATAAATTAGCCTCTACGAGCTAGATTAGCTCCATTTAGCTGGCGCAATCTGTCTTGGTTAACTTGGTTTTGCTCGCTCATCAAATTAGAAAAAAGTTCTTTTAGCTGATTGACTGTCTTGTTATCTCCTAGAAATCCTTGTACTTGTAGATTGACAGTTACTTGGCTGTTATTATTTTGGTTGATTGCTTGACTAGTAGAATTATTTATTGAGTCAGGAGACTCAGTTTGATTGTTAGCATTGTTGGTTGTTGGGGCTTGATTTGATGGCTTTGATTGGTTATTTGTAGCTTGACCAGGCTTTTTAGGTGAACCACCAACCGCAGCGTCAGGAGCTACAGGAACAAAGCCTTTTTTGGAAGCACCTTCTCCGTCACCATTTTGAGTGTCTTTTTCACGATTGGCAAAAAATGCTTTCTCTTCGTCTGATAAATCATTGCCGTTAGAAGGAGGAGGAACATTTGGAATTTCTGGCTTATCTCTTGGGCCAAAGCCACCATTGCCTTTATCACCACCCAATCCGCCTATTGAGCCAGGATCTATGGGAATTATACCATCTACATCTTTGGTTAAATCACCTTTGAGTTTTCCTGCATTACGAAACTTTTCTACTATGGCGATAACTTGATCAGCAAAGTTTGCATGGCGTTTTCTATTACTTTTAAGATTGGTAAAACCTTTACCATCTTTGAAATCAATAGTTACAAGTATGCTGATGACTGAATTTTCCGTTCCTCCTGCAAACACTCCATTTATTTGCTTTGCATAAACTTCATCTGCTTTTTCTTTAATGTTAGGATTTGCTCTTAATACAGTTAAAGCATAAGCTCTTAAAGCTTTTGCACCTAATTGTCTTGCTTCTGCCTCTAGCAGATTGCCTTTTTTGCCTTTTAAGAATATGTCTCCTGAGCCAGGATCGTTTACATTTTTTACTCCAGCTTTTTTAAGTAATACCTCTAGTA
>JACQZO010000005.1 GCA_016207805.1 Candidatus Abawacabacteria bacterium
AGCTTTCTGACAAGTATAAGTGCGTACTGGGGATGAGATATTATTCTGCGCAAGATCGTATGATACATTTGAAGGGGAAGTTAATTGAGTTTGGTCACTCAAATATTAACTTCCTCCAACTCATTCGTTAATTTAACCGAAGAATTCTGAATGCTGAATTCTGAATTAGGAATGGATATGGAAATGAGAGCAGGGGGCTCCAGAATCTAAATTCTAGATTCTGGCTATAACAGTGACGCCAAGATATATGATGTTTGCGCTCTAGTGAGAGCGGAATCAGGACGAATTAGGCCGTCGATAATTGGGAGTAGGTTGTGATTGATCATATAACCAATATAATCTTCTAGTTCGGCCAAGTGATCAATATCTTCCACCAGAGTTTTTGCTTTTTCGCCAGGCACCTTGAAGGCTTTGAGAATGATTTTGCTACCTTCAGCCTTGGTCACAGAATTCTGTGGTCGGAAAGTGTAATCTGAATATCCCTTAATCACACCATCTCGATAGGCGCTGAGCACAAACTTTCCTAATGGGTGATTATTATCAATATCATTAAACGGAGTTGTGGAAGAACCCTTTGCATCCTTATTTAAGGCTTTATAAACCATTTTGGTAAGTTCTGCTCTGGTCACAGGGTCATCAGGTCGGAATGTACCATCTTCATATCCATTAATAACTTTCAAGTCGCTTAGCTGTTTAATAGCAGAATAGGCGTAATGTTTTGTGCTGAGATCGGTAAAAGAGAGCTGAGAGCTTAGAGCTGAGAGCTGAGATGGGGAAGGGGTAGGGGTAGCTATTGCTGACGGTGTGGGTGTGGTTCTGGAGGTTACGGATGGTGATGGTGTAGTGGTGGCAGTGGGAGCTGGTGTTGCTAGGGCAAGCGGGGATGATTGAGTGTCTGCTGGGAGCCAGGAAGGGCGGGAAGAATTCTGAGCGCTGAGTGCTGAATTCTGAATTGATGGTGAAGGTGTTGCAGTAGTAGAAGAAGATGTTGTTGGTGTGGGAGTGGGGCTGGCCTGAATACTAGTGTCACTAATTACTTTTGTGTTGTTGCTGTTGCTTTCTATGGTGGCTGCTCCTACTTTTAGTCTGGGGTCATTTCTTTCTGATGGTGGGAAGTAGTTATTGTATTCATCATCGGGAGTAGCTTGTTTGGGCGCCTTGTAACTAGTATCAGGTTTGTCTGATGCCACAAAGTCTTTTGTCGCTGTCGTGATTTCGCGGGCACCTACGTACGTTTTTTGCCAGTAGGCCATGTTTTTGATGTCTTCTTCTTGCACCTTGCCAGAATAGCTATTGGCATGGGTCATTTTTATTTCTTTGCTGGAAATAGACGTAATAATGCCTACATGAGAAATGCCGTCCCCATATGTTTTGAAAAAAACTAAATCACCAATACCAAGATTTTCAAATGTAATTTCACGACCAACACTGTATTGGTCTCGGGATGTTCGTGGTAGGCTGATGCCCAAAGCTTCTTTGACGACAGCAGAGGTGAGTCCTGAACAGTCATAGCCATCTGGACCTGTGCCGCCTAGTTGATAGCCAACGCCGAGACGGTTGTGAGCACTAGTGACAATAGTATTCTTTTGATTGACGGAAAGAATACTAGCCTTAAAAAAATCTTGTACTGAAGAAAAACTCATTAAGACACCAATTAATGCTACTAGGCCAATAATAGTAATATCTACTTTTCTATGTCCTCTTTTGCCAATGGTTCTTTTGGTCATACCACGTTTTCTAATTTGAATGAGTTTACTTGGTACCTTTTCTTTCTCTGGTGCAGTCAAAAAGCCTGCCCAAGTCCATAGCTTGCTGCGCTTTTTTATTGGCTTTCGAGCAGAGGGAGCATCGTGCTTAACACGTTTTTTATTTTTGGCAGACATGTTGGTATGTTTTTGTGTTCTCCCAATTATAACACAAATTACTAGTTCGGAAAAAAGGCAAAGTCACTTCTTGCCTAGAATATAAAGGTATATGCTGAGACTGATGATGAAACTGAACATTAATGTGGCAATTAGAGTATTTCTGCCGCTCTCAGCTAGTGAGAAGGGAGCGATCGACCAAGCAATGTCTGAATAATCAATTCTCTTCCCTTGTTCTAAGCCACTAGCAACGGTGTCGGTTATTTGGGTAATACCTGAGCTTGCTCCCAACTTTTTAAAATATAAAGTGACAATAGTAGCACTGCCTGTTGTTTTACTTTCACCCAAGGTTGCTATGCCCAATAATAGTTTATTGGGATTATTGTCTTTGGGAGCGATAAGATAGGTGACATTATTACTATTTCTTTCAAAAAACTGGCCCTTCTCGAAGTGAGAAAATTGTAATTGATCGGGAAGATTGATAGTGGCACTGATTCCTAAAAGAGCATGACTGATAGTCTTGGCTTCTAGCGTATATTTAATTTCACTAAGATTGTCTGAGGACAGCGGTTGTAGGGTAATTGTTCCCTGGGTTGGAGCTGCACCTGCCGGTAAAGATATAAGAAATACTAAAAGGGTTAGCAAAAGGGGATACATAGTAAGAAAGGGGAGGAAGATATTAGCTTCCTCCCTAATTCGTTAAGGATAAGTTTTTGCCCAAGTGGTCGCTAAATCAAGCAGGTCTTGACCATTCACAATACCGTCGATGCTGGTATCTACTAATGGATTGAATCCTGTCTGGGTATCATCAACTGTCCAAATGCGGGCAATATTTTCCAGATCGATACCATCTACTCGATCGGAGCGATTATTGTCGCCGCGCCAGCCTCTGGTGTCGGTGGCCTCAATAGTTACTGGGGTGCTATAGATACTGTTCTTTTTCGCTTTTACTTGGTACTGGTAAAGAGCTTGGGGAATAATATGGCCACCGTGGGCTATTGGATCTTGATCGATAAAACTAGTGGTAGTGGTTTCTCCTAATAATTGCCATGTATCGTGAGCATCGCGGCGATAAACGGCATACTGGGTATCAGTAGTAGCACTAGCGTCCCATAGTAGCTTGATAGTATAACGTTCTACTCCAGGTTCACTGCGCAAGCCATTTACTGGGGGCACACCAGAGGAATCTTCAATCTGAATGACAATACTAGGCCAAGCGGCAATATCACTATGAGCTGTTGGTGTGCTTAGGAAACTATTATTGCTGAGTGCAATAGTAGTACTACCACTGATGCTGTTTAGAGCCTTGAATCGTACAGTTGCTAAGCTGCCATTACCACTTCTCCCTGTCAGTGGTGAAATAGTTCTGGCATTGCCAATAATTACGGTGCCGGCGCTAGCATTTAATAATGCCGCTTGGAAAGATGTGGTGACGCTGCCATTATCGCTTAGAAATGGGCCTTCCTGGCTTTGAATATATTGTAATTTGCTGGAATCATAAGTTATGTCTAGACCAAAATTACTAGTATTTTGAGCATTCGCCACCTGGATAGTAAGTACAAGTTCTTCATCGCTACGAATTATTGTCTTGTCTGCGATTAGGGAAACAACTTGATCAGAGGTGCTTGCTGCGACATTGCCATTGGCTGCTTTGGGAGAGCCAATCAAGCTACTGCCTATACTGGCTGTGGCAGTGGTGGTGGTGCTGCTGGTTTGCCAATTATTGCTGTCATTCCCCTCGTGATCATTGGCTATTCTTTCCATAGTGGCATGCGTGGTATTATTACCAGCGGGCCAAGCACCACTAGTAGCATTGACGCTGTCGACAACAATATCTGCGGCATTTTTTAGCACTAAACTGTCACCAGCATTGCTTAAAGAAAGGGTTCGAACTTGATCTGCTGTGATAGATGTCGCTATTTCTTTGCTTTCCAAGAGAAAGTAGCTATGGGCTGGGATGATGCCACTCAGAGCATATGTCTGGGCGCCATTATCATCTTCAATATGCCAGCCGGTAAGGTCGATACTGGCGTTGGTAGTATTAAAAAGTTCCAACCATTCATCTTGAGCACTATCCTGTGAGCCAGCCCAAGCAATCTCACTGATCACCACATCTCTTATCGTAACGGCATGAACTTGTGGTAGTGGTAACAAACTGATTAGCCAAGCAAGACCGAAAATTGCCGTGGACTCTTTTCTTGTCATAGGCGTATGAAGTTAAAAAATACTTTGCTTTCGCGAAAAGCATTGTTAGCATACGACTATAAAAATGAAATTATTCTTCTTGACGAATCGGACTCAGTTTAAACAAAGAGGAATCTCTCCATAGTAGAACTAGAATCATTGCACATACCACACCATAAAATAGAAATGTAATCGAAAATAGCGCTGAAAAGTTCATATTAGTAGCTAAAAGTAAACCTACTATTAGAGGAGCAACTATCCCACCAATATCATAAAATGTTTCACCGGCACTAAAAGCTTCTGCGCGTAAGTTTTTTGGCACGCTGTGATGTAGTTGTTGGTTAAACGCTAGTAACAAGAAAATATCACTAATAGCCATAGTAATGAACATGAGAATCAAATCGAATAAAGTGTGCTGTGAAAACCAAATAAAGTAGATATGAATGGCCATACTTGCCAATAAACCAATTTTGACGAAGTGGCGACCACCAAATTTGTCTACTAGTGCACCAATTCTACTAGAAAAAAGTAGGCGAGGAAGTTCTAATGCAGATAAAATTACCGCCCCTAGAATAATATGCGTCCCCATATTAGCGGTATAAATTGGCTCGGCAATCCAAATTGAGTACTCATAGACACCAAAACTCAAACAGTAAGCCATGTAAGTAGCTAATAGAAGTCCATATTTGCGCAATTGTGTCCATTCACCTTGGTAAACACGGTCTCGTAATAATATATGAAGACTCTTTTTCACTTTTTTAAGTGAATGCCTTTGTGGTAGAAGCTTTAAAAAGCGAAAGTAAAAGAAAATAGCTAGACTCAAAAGGAAAATAGCGATACCAGTAAAGGAAAACAGGTACATCAAAATACTGCCAATAATGCCGCCAAAAGACCAACCGATGGAGCGAAAAGCATAATATCTACCAGTAGCTTTGCCACTTTTGCTATTTTGAGTGTGATCCAAGATCAATTGTAGGGCTCCTACACTAATGCAAGATGATGCTATTCCTAATAAAAACATTATAATGACAGCAACAGGAAAAGAGATAATATGCAAAAATAATAAACTGATAGTAAATAATATAATGCCGACATAGACAGCAAAGCTGCGACTTACTTTGTCAGAAATATCAGCCATGGGCATATTAGTAAGTACAGAAGCAATACCATAAGCAGCGACTGCGACACCTGCCAATTCAATACCTAGTAAGTCCTCAAAACGGTTAGGCAGGAGATACCAAAGAGAACCTTCGATAAGTACTAATAGGCTCACCAAGGATAGTAATTGATTGGTCTTGGGCGAGAGAGAATGAGCTTTTCTCAGTTTGCGGAGAAGCATGAATATAAGTGTTTCCTAATATTGTAGCATTAAAAGAAAAAAACTCCGTATTTTGTTCCTGATCATTGTCCTGGATGACGAGTAGATGGGGCAAGAAAAATATTAAAGTTAAGATGTTGGGTGAGTAGTGAAATTTGGGGAATCATGGCAGAGTAAAGGTGTAACTCAGTTTTATGCGTTATTATCAGGTTTTGCTGAAAGAGAAGTATTGTCTGTCGGTTGGTCCTTTGACCTATTTGAGTGCTATGGAGATTATTCCAGGGACCTTGGTAAAGGTGCCTTTTCGCAATAAGGAAGTAGCCGGCTTGTTAATTGAAGAAGTTGCGCCATTTGAAGCCAAAGGTTATGAGTTGAAGGAAATTGTTTCTATTCATGATCATTTACTTTCTCCTGCACAAATGTCTTTAGTAAAATGGCTTGCAGATTACTACGCTGTACCATTGCAAAAGGCTGTGCTGGTTTGTTTACCCGGGGAACTGTGGAAGGGGACGAAAGAATTACGAATTACGAATTACGAATTACGAATTGGGGAAAAGGAGCATGTTTTGACAGGTGTGCAAAGAGAGATAGTGGAGGGAATATTGCAGGGGGGAAGTGCTACTTGGCTTTTGCATGGAGTTACTGGGTCTGGTAAGACGGAGATTTATTTGCAGGTAGCTAAAGAAGTACTGAGGCAAGGAAAGCAGGTGATTATTCTTGTGCCCGAGATTGCCCTGACGCCGCAGACTAGTAAGCGCTTTGAGGAACGCTTTCCTGGACAAGTAGCCATTCTTCATTCTGGAGTGACGGTGAGTCAAAAGAAAAAGCTTTATCAAGAGATTCGGGAAAGGAAAAAGAATGTGGTATTAGGAGCTCGCAGTGCTTTGTTTGCTCCGGCACATGCTTTGGGCTTGATTATCATCGATGAGGAGCATGAACAAAGTTATCATCAAGATCAGTCGCCTCGTTACCATGCGGTGACAGTTGCTAGAAAGTTGCAAGAGCTGACGGATAGTATTCTGATTTTGGGCAGTGCTACGCCCAGTCTCACTAGCTATCAGGATCAAGAACAAAAGGTAGTGCTTTTACCCGAGCGAGTGCATGGGGGTTTCCCGGATATTGAATTAATTGATATGAGAAATGAGTTGAAAGCAAAAAACTATTCTCCTCTATCAGAACGATTACAGGAAGCTATCGGTGAGGAATTAGCTCAAAAAAGACAGGTGTTACTGTTTCTCAACCGTCGCGGTTTCGCTTCAACGTATCTTTGTCGTGAATGTGGTTTTCGAGAGATGTGTCCTCATTGTGAAATTAGTTTAACGGTACATTTATCAAACTACCATGGTGGATTCGATCCTGAAGCAAAGTTAATTTGTCATTATTGTGGTTTTACTAAGCAGCCACCTAGCTCATGTCCGCGATGTTCTAGTGTGGCATTGAAGGCTCTAGGTAGTGGTACTCAAAAGATTATTATGGAATTAGAGCGTCTTTTCCCTCATGCTAGGACAGTTCGGGTTGATGCCGACACGATGACATCTGCTGCCAGTTATCATGAGTTTTATCAAGACTTTTTGGATCATAAATATGACATTGTGCTGGGCACTCAGATGATTGCCAAGGGATTACATTTACCTAAAGTACAATTAGTAGGAGTGATCTTGGCTGATTTATCATTTCATTTTCCAGAGTACACTGCCCAAGAAAAAACCTTTCAGCTGCTTACTCAAGTTTCTGGACGAGCGGGACGTATGGGGGAAAAAGGGCGGGTATACATTCAAACGTATGATCCGAGTTATGCAGTGCTGAGACATGTGGTGAATCATGATTATGCTGGTTTTCGTGCTGAAGAATTAGGTTTCCGTCAAGAGTATTGGTACCCGCCATTTTGCGATATATTGCGCTTAACTGTTTATGAAAAAACCAATCAAGAGGCAAAGAAAGAGGCTGGCCAATTAAAAGATCTATTGAGTCGGGAAAAAGTAGCTCGCAATTTAATATTTGAGTTATTGGGGCCTACTCCAGCCTGGCTACATCGTCGAGTTGGTAAGTTTGGTTATCATCTCATTTTGAAAGTACCCAAAGGCGAAGATATATTGAGTCAGTTAGTAACCTTTATGCCTAAGAATGTGATGATAGATAGGGAGTGAAAATTACAAATTACGGATTACGAATTACGAATAAGGGGAAGTTGTTTATTGGTGGGATTTGCATAACAATATTGTTGTAAATTTTCTTATGTTACGCCTGGATAGTTTGATTATTGAATTGCCGCGAGTAGGGGAGCAGATGGCTACTAAGCTTCATAAGTTAGGTATTTTTAGGCTGCGGGATTTGCTAACCCATTTCCCTCGGACATACGACAATCAAACGGAAATCAGAAAAGTTGTCTATGCAGTGCAGAATGAGCAGAATACATTGCGGGTCACAATTAATCAGATCAAGAATGTTCGGACCAAATATAGGAAAGTGTTTACTGAGGCGAAGGTGAGTGATGATAGTGGTTCATTACAAGTAGTTTGGTTTAATCAGCCTTATCTGATTAATCAATTGAAAGTGGGTATGGAAGTTATTCTTTCGGGCAAGCTTAAATTTGGTTTTGGCCGATTAAGCATGCAAAGTCCTGAGGTGGAGATTGTGAAATCTGAGCAGATTCACACAGGTAGGTTGGTACCCATTTATCCTGAGACAGAAGGAGTATCTTCCAAATGGTTACGAGCGCAAATTCATAGCCAATTAGCTGCAGCAGGACAATTTCAAGAGTTTTTGCCAGAGCATATTCGTGAACAATACGGCTTAGTGTCACGAGCTTGGGCGATACAACAAATACATTTTCCTGATGGCGAAAAAGAGGTGACAGCAGCGCGCTTTCGTTTGGCTTTTGAGGAAATGCTGATGATGCAACTTTCAGCTCAGAAGAAGCGGTTGGCTTGGCAAGAGCAAAGCACTGATGGTAAAGCAATGCCTTTGCTCACTGAGATGGTAAAGGAATTTGTCGGAGCTTTGGCGTTTAAGCTTACTCAAGATCAAAAAGTGGTAACGTACGAAATACTAAAAGATATGGAGAAACATGTACCCATGCTGCGTATGTTGCAGGGTGATGTGGGCTCGGGAAAAACCATTGTCGCTGCTGTTGCTCTTTTCCAGGCTGTTAAATCAGGCTTCCAAGGGGCAATTATGGCTCCTACCGAAATATTGGCCAGGCAACATGCGGTTACTTTGTTTCCGCTCTTTAGTAAATATGGGATTCGCATTGAATTGTTGGTAGGGTCAACAACAGAAAAGCAAAAACAAGAGATTGTGATAGGTTTAAAAAACAAAACTATCGATATTATTGTGGGCACGCATGCTATCATTCAAGAAACGGTTGGCTTCGCCAATCTTGGTCTGGCAATTGTAGATGAACAACATCGCTTTGGCGTGCAGCAAAGAGCTAGGTTGAAGGCGCATGGTTCGCCCCATTTGCTACTCATGACAGCAACACCTATTCCTCGCAGCTTGGCTCTGACGCTCTATGGTGATCAGGACTTGTCACTCATTAAAGAATTGCCACCAGGAAGAAAGCCAATAGTGACGCGAGTAATTGCGGAAAAAGAACGCAAAAAGGCCTATTTATTTATTGATGATCAAATTACTAAAGGCAGACAGATATTTGTTGTTTGTCCATTGATTGAGGAGTCAGATCTCTTGGAGGTGAAGGCCGCTACACAAGAATATGAAAAATTGCAGAACGAGATATTTCCTCAGCGCAAAGTGGGTTTATTACATGGCAAAATGAAGCCAAAAGAAAAGGATGAGATCATGCAACAATTTATCCGCAAAGAACTAGATATTCTCGTGTCTACAGCGGTGATTGAAGTAGGCGTGAATGTTCCTAATGCCACTATTATGATGATAGAAGGAGCAGATCGTTTTGGTTTAGCCCAGCTCCATCAATTTCGTGGGCGTGTAGGTAGAGGAGATCAACAATCTTACTGTTTACTCTTCACAGATAGTAATTCATCTACTGTTTATACACGTCTCAAGGCTATGGAAAAACATCATAGTGGTTTTGATTTGGCGGAATTGGACTTGCAATTAAGAGGCCCAGGAGAAATTTATGGTACTAAACAGAGTGGCTTGCCAGATTTCAAAATGGCTAGTCTGACAGATAGTGAGCTGATTTATAAAACTCGAACTGCAGCAATCAGCTTACTCAGCGAAGATCCTACATTGGAAAAGTATCCTGATCTGAAGCGGGAATGGGATACATACCAAGCGAAACGGCAAAATTTCTTAGTAGAATAATATTCACATTCGTAATTCGTAATTTGGAATTCGTAATTTTTTTATGCTGCCTTTGGGTCATTTTGCATCATACCAAAAATGTTCCCTTCGGTGTCTTTGCAATAGACTAGCCAGCCCATACCAGGAATAGGCATTTTCTCTAGTGCCATTTGGCCGCCATTCTTTAGCGCTTTCTCAGTCATTTCATCAACATTACTTACTTCCATAGTACAAACGTAAGCGATAACACCACAAGTATCATTGATAGGTGCTTTGCGGGGCATGAGACCACCGTCAATACCGGCTTCTTCTTTGGGTCCGGTGGTTACTATCCAATATGGGACTTCGCCCCATTTTTGAAATTGCCAACCAAACATCGTTTGATAGAACTGCATGGCACGTTCAGGATTCTCAGCATGAACTTCGAAGTGGATGGGACGATTCATAGAAATTACGGATTACGAATTACAAATTAAAGTTGCGAAAGATTGTCTACTGTCTGTGCTCATTGCTAATTTAGAGAACACTATTGAAATAACCACATTCTGCCTCAGGACCGGATACGAATTGCATATTCTTTAATCCTACCCAGCGGCCGAGAGCATCTTGAATGAAAATTAAACCATGACTTTTGATTAACTTGTCGTTGGTTACTGTTGTTTCGCCATAAACCATCTGTTCAAGCAACTTACTGTACATAGGGTCAGTGGCAGATTTTAATTCGTAGAACTTTATGCCGCTATTTCCTACTGTTCCCTTTTCTTCCAAGCGAGCACGGATACTATCATCAAAAACAGTATAGCCATGAGGAGGACAAATCTCAGGTGTTTTATCAGTATAATCACCAGTGAAGCTGGTTTGATCTTTGAGATTTAAGGTCAGGCGATAAGATTGAGGCAAAAATTCATCAGTTTTTACTTTTGGTGTGAAAGGAGAATCTAGATGATAGAGCTTAATACTACTATCAGGGCGATTGACTGCGAAATACCCTTCCCCAGTTACTTCAGAAAATGTGCCGTATTGAGGATGGGTGAGTTGTATAGTAGCTTTTCGAACAGGATCCAGACCTACTTTTCTCTTTTGGGGAATAAAAGCTAGGAAATCTTTAGTTGTAGTGGCCGGGCTAAAGTCTTCACTGGCTAAGCTAATACTCTTGCCTTGATAGGTGATAGAAATGCGTGGTGGCAAATGTAATGCTGGCACATCATATTCTCTTGTGAAGATAAAAAGATCTTTATCCGTGTCTCCGGCGTCATCTGATAGGTTCGCCAATAATACCAATCCTTTTGCTCCCCGATCGTCAATTACTCTATATTCGAATGAACCACAGGGGCCCTCACATTTGCGATATATCAAAAGGAACTTTTTATTGGCAAATGGTGCTGTGGTTACTGTGCCAACATGATAAATAGTAAAAGCTTCATCCAATGTCGTGAAATAAGAATCTTTTGGTAATTTGTCCTGAGTTAAACCGATATCGCTAGGCTTTAAAAGTTTTGTGTCTTTGAACCAGGTAACAGCCAAATCTTTTAATTTGACCGGTTGTGGTGTGGCAGTTTCTGATGCTGACGCAGATGGTGTGGCTGTGGGTGTGTTAGTGGTAGCTGGTGAGTTTGTTATTGGCGTGGGTAAAAAAGTGGCAGAGGGTTTAGTGATTTTTGGCGTCGGTGCATCAATAAAAGGATTTTGCAAGGCAAATGT
Organism: Candidatus Abawacabacteria bacterium; assembly: GCA_016207805.1. Classification (NCBI taxonomy): domain Bacteria; phylum Candidatus Abawacaibacteriota; species Candidatus Abawacabacteria bacterium. The sequence continues at coordinate 11,329 of JACQZO010000005.1, forward strand.
AGTGATACCTATGCCCATTAAGAAAGCCAGCACGACCAGAACGCTGCTGTTTCGTTGAGAAGATGGAGTCATAAAAGTAAACTATAATTTCGTTTCGATCATAGCACTTTCAATAGCCTTGCCTAGTTCAGGGGTACTTCTTTTAGCTAAATTGCTGAGAAACTGTTTTGCCTTTTCTGGTGTCATCAATTCTGGTTGAGACTTTTTACTAATCAAAGGAAAAAGAGAGTATTGAATACTATCTTGATAAATAGTTAAACCGACAGCCAGTTCTTCTTGCGTGTTAGTAGAAAAGTATTGATCAAAAATAAAGTTTCCTAGGGAGTAGAAAATAGCTTTGCCTTGATAGATCTCAATTGGTTGTACGACATGAGGATGATGGCCAATGATACCGTCAACACCATGGTCAATGAATTTATGAGCAAGACTTTGTTGCCGGGTATTATGTTTCAGCTGATATTCTTCACCCCAATGAATATTCACTAATAGTAAGCTATTTTTATTTGCGTTTACAGTATCAATTAGTTGCAAAGCACTTTCTTCACTGAAGAGTGGCGAAGTGGCATTGAAGCCCAAAAAAGTGATGGTTTTGCCTTTGATTTCTTTGCTAACGACAAAGTGCTCATTTACTTCCACTGGACTGCCCACACTTTCCAACCCAGCGTCGTGAATATGCTCTTGGGTTTCTTGGAAGCCCTCTTTACCGTGATCATGGGTATGATTGTTAGCAATAGTAAAAATAGTAAAACCGTATTGCTCAAGTACCGATAAAAGCTGCGGTGCAAAAGAGAAGTTGAGAGAGTTATGAGGAGTTTGCTTGCGTTTAGCGATTACTGGCCCTTCCAAGTTGCCCATAACAATATCGAAACCATGGAGAAGTTGGCGAATGTTTTTTAAAGGATAATCTTTGCCATGCTTGAGGATAAGCGACTCCACATAGCGATCGAGCATAATGTCGCCGACAGCAATCATGGTGATAGGTAAATCAAAAGTAGTTGGCTTTTGCCCCTTACGCATCAGCATGCCTACGTAACTAGTTACTTCTGGAGCCAAGTGTTCACTATTGGTAATTTTTGCTGAGTTAGTGTGATGGCGCAATTCAAGGTCATGCGCATCTTTCTGATCAGCAATAGCATGCACAAGGTAGAGGCATTGCCAGCAATCAACTTCTAGCCTGGAAAAGTTTTCTTTAGTAAAAGAAAAAATAGTACTTAAACTAGTTAAATCATGTAAATCAGCTGCTTGTGAAGGTAAATAATGAGAAAAGTCAGTGCTTGCAACGGCTGCAATATGATCAAATTTGGTCAATATTCTGGCTAAGTTATCTAAACTTTCTTCAGTGGTAGGAATAGAAATTACTAAAGGAAGTAATTTACTTTCGGGACTATAGTGTTTAATTGTGCTTAATAAAGCAGTAATGCCATGCTCTTTACTAATTTGAGTGTCATTCATGCTCACTGTATACTCTGGCATTTGAGCAATCAGTTGGCTGCGTAATGTTGTATCAATGGCTATTCCCTGAAAGTGATCGTCAGCGACGGTGGTAAAGTTACTACTGGCAATTCCCCAATGATCCGGGCTTACTAATACAATAGTTCCCGGAGTTTCTTTGCCAAGTTCAGCAAAAATGTCAGTGACTATTGCCTGCGCGGTAGGCAGATGGTGAGGGACAATGGCAGCCACTACATTATTTTCTGGAGCAAAGGAAATAGTGGGAGCAAATAATGAGGAAATGAGGCTAGCAATAATGGCAATGGAAGAGGGCAGCATACTTAGATAGTGCTAGATAAAATTAGATCGCTTACTTGTATCCGAAGATTTTGAAGAACATTGCGATCTGTGATTCTTTTGGGATGCACATGGTTGGTTAACATTATAAAAGCGGTGTTTTTTTCATGATCACCAACAAAGAAGCAACCAGTAAAACCAGTTTTTCCCCAGGTTCTTTCACCAGCATATGTACCCATATAATAAGGTTGGAATAGATCTATACCTAAACCATTAAACTTGCCTATAGAAGCAAGCTGATTAGTTATCATGTGATCAATAACTTTAGCCGAAATAAGTTGTTTTCCTTGATATATACCATTAGCTAAGAACATCTTAAGAAAATGCGTAATATCTTCCGCAGTAGAAAATAATCCGGCAGATCCTGGTGTCATGATTCTCTGCAGAATAAAAGCACTTTCGTCATGCACTTCACCTTGTAATAATCTCCCACGCCAATCATCTTGTTCGGTAGGTACTATCTGTACTTTAGAGAACTTTTTATCAGGCTGAAACGTAGTATTTTGCATCTCTAGAGGAATGAACATTTCTGCACTGGCTCGCTCACTAAGCTTCTGACCAGTAATTCTTTCTATTACTATCCCTAGAAGAATGCTACTAGCATTAGAATAAAAGAATGCTGTTCCTGGTGGTGATTTGAGGGGCTTAGAAAAGATTATTGCTAGAATCTCTTCGGGCGCCATATACTTGCAGGCAGATAATTGAAAATCATGCTCCAAAGTATGGGTTAGGAGATGCCAAATAGTAATTTGATCAGCTTTGGGTAAGGTTAATTCTGGGATATAACTTTTGACTATATCCTCCACTGCTAATAAACCTCTATCAATGAGCTGCAGGGCAAGAAAGCTTGTGGGAATAACCTTAGTAAGGGATGCCACATCATACACTGAATCCTTGCTAGCTTCAGGGGAGTCGTTCTCATAGGTGTGATGACCAAATGGTAGTACGGAATGCTTGTCACCAGACACGATACCAATGACACAGCCAGGAATAATTCTCTGCTCAATGGCGCGGGCGATAATGTCATGCAATCTGGCTTGCCACATAAATAGGATTTTCTTTAGTGAAGCATGTGATGCCGCTAGGAACAATTGTTCTTAGCAATATTTCAGTTGCCGAAGCAGGTTTCGGTTCTAAAAAAGGTTTGTAGCCAGAAAATTGAAGGTCAGTAAAGAACTAAATAAGTCCGGCCACAAGCTGCTTTGTTTGTTTCGGATTTGCTAAGCGGATCACTTTGGTATGAAAAGCCGGCAAGGTTTCCTCTATTTCATTTCTCTCTAAACGATGAAGCATCACTTTTAAATATTTGAGACTTAACTTTTCATTACATCCTATAGGCATTTCAGGTCTCGTCTGACCACGATACTTGAACCAGCGCTTGATACCACCATACATTGCTCTAATGCCAGAATAGTCGAGATACAAAATAATATCGGCTTTACTTAATCTCAGTTGAGCACAGGGATGAATATAACCTTCCAAAATCCATTGCTCTTTTTGTAATGCTGTAGCTAGCGCTTTTTCTGTATCTTGAATATTGGCCTCAGTCCAATGAGGTAACCATATGAATTGGTCCATATGCAATAAAGGCAAAGACAGGATCGTGGCCAATTGTCTTGCTAAGGTACTTTTACCACTGCCACTAATACCAATAATGGCAATCCGTTTAGCTTTTTTTACTCGTGCAAAATTATTGAGCATCGTTTTTGGGCATGGCAGCAATTCGTTTTTGCATTTCTTCGTGAGAAATATGTTCAATATGAGTAGCAATTACCCACTCATGACCAAATGGATCAATAACTTTGCCTGAGCGATCACCATAAAATTGATCAGTTACTGGAGTAATCAATTTGGCTCCATTGGCTAAAGCTTTTGCCACACAATCATCAACATCATCTATATATAACAATATGCCCACTGAAGCTCCACCAATAGATTGCGGTCCAAGAATATTTATTTCGGGAAATTCATCAGAAAACATAATGATAGAGTCACCAATATTCATCTCCACATGACCAATTCTACCATCGGGTTGATCGACACGTTCAACCACTTTGGCAGCAAATACTTGTTCATAAAACGTAATTGCGTCTTTGGCATTACGCATCCGCAGGTAAGGCATTATAGAATGATAATTGGGTGGTAAAGGTAAAGATTTCATAAGTGTAAATAGTAAGTATGATGATTATAGCTAATAGCAGGGAAAAAGGGACGATTGAAAAGGGAATAAGATTGCCTAGTAGAAAATATATTCTCGCTCAATGCTCTCGAGATGATATGACATTGTCATATCCATTGACTTGTCATCTGGCATGATATCTATTAGTGTTCGCAACGCAAACCAAATGGAGAGGTACTCAAGTGGTTGAAGAGGCGGGTTTGCTAAACCTGTAGGTCGGCGAAAGTCGGCGCGGGGGTTCGAATCCCCCCCTCTCCGCCAACGATCGCTTGTGCGATCGTCTCATCCTCATCCTCGTATATTGTTATGAGGCTTTTTGAGTATATTTAAAAAGCAAGCAAACATGGGAGCCACGTCCTCATCCTGGAGAATCCTGTCTCGCGGCATAAGACTGTGGTCCCACTGGTGCTACGAATGAGTTAGTG